>NZLH01000024.1 GCA_002694155.1 Pusillimonas sp.
TAATGTCGGGCATCCAGTTATTCAGGATCATGTCTTGCTTGCCAATGGTGCGGCACCCGGATACCGCCTCCAATGTTTTGTTCAGACTCAGGTCTAGCAGTTCAGGGCTATTCAAAGCGCTTTGCGACACAAACGTTAAAGATGTTTTTAAAGCCAACCCAAAACTGCCGAACATGGGACGAAAATGAACGGGTTGCGGGGTTGAGATAGACGCCCCCGGGTCTCCCATATAAGCGCCGGCAATCATCCCGCCTTTAAGAATCAGGCTGGGTTTAACCCCAAAAAAAGCGGGGCGCCACAACACGATATCAGCCAGTTTCCCAGGCTCAAGCGAGCCAACCTTGTGCGCAATACCTTGCGCAATGGCCGGGTTAATGGTGTATTTGGCCACGTAACGTTTAATACGGTGATTATCGGCATACGACGTGTCGCCTTGTAGTGCGCCGCGCTGGATTTTCATCTTGTCGGCCGTTTGCCAGGTACGGCAGATGACTTCGCCTACGCGCCCCATGGCCTGCGAGTCCGAACTCATAATCGAGAACGCGCCCAGGTCGTGCAAGACATCTTCCGCCGCGATGGTTTCGCGCCGGATGCGGCTTTCTGCAAACGCGATGTCTTCGGCAATGGACGGGTCGAGGTGATGGCACACCATAAGCATATCCAGGTGCTCATCAATTGTGTTCACCGTGAACGGCATGGTGGGGTTGGTTGACGACGGCAGAATATTGGGCATGCCGGCCGCGCGAATAATGTCGGGCGCATGGCCGCCACCCGCGCCTTCGGTATGGTAAGCGTGAATCGTGCGGCCTTTAAAAGCGCGGAAGGTGTCTTCAACGAACCCGGCCTCATTCAGAGTGTCGCTATGAATGGCCACTTGAACATCCATTTTTTCGGCCACATCCAGGCAGTTGGAAATGGCTGCAGGCGTCGTGCCCCAGTCTTCATGCAGTTTCAGCCCCATCGCCCCGGCTTGTACTTGTTCTATTAAAGGTTCGGGCTGGCTACTGTTGCCCTTACCTAAAAAACCCAGGTTCATAGGGAAGGCGTCGGCGGCTGCCAGCATGGCACGGATATGCCAGGGGCCGGGTGTACATGTAGTGGCCAGCGTACCGGTGGCTGGGCCCGTGCCACCGCCAATCATGGTCGTGACACCGCTGGCTAACGCCTCTTCAATTTGCTGAGGACAGATGAAATGAATGTGCGCATCGATACCGCCGGCGGTGGCAATCATGCCTTCCCCGGCAATAATCTCGGTGCCTGGGCCAATTACGATTGTCACGCCCGGTTGAATGTCCGGGTTGCCGGCTTTGCCAATGGCGTGGATATGGCCGTTCTTAATGCCGATATCGGCTTTTACTATGCCGGTGATGGCGTCGATGATCAGTGCGTTGGTAATGACGGTATCAGCGCAGTCGGCACTAATACGCTGACTTTGTCCCATGCCGTCGCGAATGACTTTGCCACCGCCGAATTTCACCTCTTCGCCGAATATGGTGAAGTCGTGCTCGACTTCCGCAAGCAGCGTGGTATCGGCTAAACGAACGCGGTCACCCTTTCCATTGAGCGTTGTCGGGCCAAACATCTCGGTGTAGGCCTGTCTGTTTATCGTGGGCATTAAAGCGCTCCCATTACCTGGTTGTTGAAGCCATAGACGTGCCGCGATCCGGCCAAGGCCACTAGTTCTACGGTGCGTCGTTGGCCGGGCTCGAAGCGCACGGCGGTGCCGGCTGCGATGTTCAAACGAAAGCCATAGGCAGCTTTACGGTCGAACTGCAAAGCGGCGTTCGTTTCGGCAAAATGAAAGTGCGATCCGACCTGTATCGGTCTGTCGCCGGTGTTGATGACATCGATCTGGCAAGTTTCGCGGTCAATGTTGATTGGAATATCGTTTTCGGCAACAAGAATTTCTCCGGGGATCATGTTGTGTCTCCTTGTTAAGCCAAGCTCAACAGCGTTACGCCGTATGTGGCGACCAGTGCGCCTGCGGTGCGGATGGCCCAATTGGCGTGTGGGCGCAATGTTTGGCCTACATAAGTGCCGGCAAGCAGAAGGGCTACTGTGCCAATTAGAAAGCCACCCATGTATCCCATCGCTTGCGCTTGGGCGGGCATTTCGTGGCCGTGCGCAAAGCCATGAAACAGGGCGAAGAAAGCGGTTATGCCAAACGCGATCCAACTGGGCAGGCGAACGGCTGTGGCAGCCAGCAAACCGAAGACCAGCAATGAAAGCAGAATGAAAGGTTCCACGGCCGGCAGGTGCGTTCCTTGCATGCTAAGTACGCTACCGATAAGCATGGCTACCAAAAAGGCCATTAAGGTGCTTGCCTGTTGCACGCGGCTTGTCATGGTTAGGGCCACCCATAAGCCGACCGTTAACATAGCCAGCAAATGGTCGGTACCCGTGAAAGGGTGAATTAATCCCATGTAAAACGCATTGTGCGTCAGATCGTTCGCATGGCCTGGGTGTGCGAGTGCCCAGGCGGGTGCAAACATTGAAACTGTTGCAAAGATAAGATGCTGCTTCATCGTGTGGGCCTTGTTTACTAAAGTCTGGTTTGTTTGTTGCATGCGAGCTCCTAGCCGTGCTTACACAATTGGGTTGTGTACGGTAATAAGTTTGGTGCCGTCGGGGAATGTGGCTTCAACCTGCACTTCAGTCAGCATTTCAGGAACGCCTTCCATTACCTCGTTGCGCGTCAACAATGTCGTGCCATAGTGCATTAGGTCGCTTACTGTTCTACCGTCTCGTGCGCCTTCCATCAGGCTTGCCGAAATTAAAGCCATGGCCTCCGGGTAGTTCAGCTTTAGTTTGCGTGCCTTTCGTCGCTCTGCTAGTAACGCAGCAGTAAAAATAAGTAGCTTGTCTTTTTCACGAGGGGTCAGTTCCATTTTGTGCTCCGGTTGGATTTATTAAGTGGCCCATAAACGAATAGGTGTTGCCGGCACGTTCAGGATCAGGGGGCGCAACTGCGACCATAATTCGACGAGTAATGCGCGAACTTCTTGCGCGTGTTTGCCCAGCACGCGAACAAGGGAAAGTGCCTGGTTATTGGTTCTTGGAATTTGGGTAAAGCCGGCGCGAAGTGAGTCGTGCCATGGCAACGACAGACTGATTTCTTCGCAGGTGAGGTCAGCTAACTTTGGGCCGAAAGCCCATAACGTTGCGGTAACCGGAAAGTCGCTCATGCCGCTTTGGCAGAAGCGTAAAGGGTGCTGCGCGTATAAATGGCCCGTATCAATCCACAGTAAGCGGTCGTCAAGTGTCAGGCGCAAGTCCATAGTTAGTTGGCCGCGCTGCCAATGTTCATTGGTACACACACTGCCTAGCTGAACAATCTCCCATCCGATCATACGAGCACCGCTTTGCAGTGCGATGGTTGTCTGTGTTGTCGCGTCAGCGTCTTCGAAGATGATGTTCTCCTGAGGCAGCCAGTCAAGTTTGGCATTCTCTTGAACTTTGAGTGTGACGTGTTGTGCTGAAGTTTTGCCGTTTGCCTTGTACCAACGCGTTGCGCCGGGGGTGTTGATAACGGCATGTGCATGTGCATGAACCTGAATGTCGATAGTTAAATGATCCCCGCCTGCAATGCCGGAAGGAGGATGCAGGATCGACGCATGACAGGTATGCCTGTTTTCGGGATACAGCGCTTTTTGCACCAGTAAAGGGCCTTCGTGCCTCTTATGGCTTAGTACCGTCTTATCGGCATAACCCGATTTAAATTCAAGTTCCAGGCGAGCAAGCCAGTTTTGCATAATGGATACGACTATCGCGTTTTTTCATTGTGATTGCGCAGCGCGGCGCAGGTGCGTTTGAGTTTCTTATACTGTTGTCTTAGCAAGTTCTGTGCCAACGTTTGGCGAGAAGTGAACTCACAATAATGGGCATGGTCGAATGCTGTGCACNATNTGTTGTCGTTGGGTTTGTATGGTGCACGCTGTTTAGTTATGGGTCTGAGTTTGTGAGCGAATTGCACCATTTTCGGGCATCTATTGCATTAAGGTGCGTGTTCGCACCGTGATTGTGCANTTATTCATTTTGGCTTTTTATTGTTAAAAAGGATTCNTATGAAAAANCGACTGGCTTTTCTTGCCACTCTTCTTGTTGCTTCAATGGCGCATGCGAATGATGCGTCTCTTACCGTTTATCAAGATCCCAACTGTGGTTGCTGCACGGGTTGGGCAAAACACATGAGGGAGTCCGGTTTCGAAGTGAAGCAAATAAAAACGCGCGATATGCTTTCCGTGAAGGAAAAGCTGGGCGTACCGGTAAAACTGGGTTCATGCCACACGGCGGTCATGGACGAAACGGGCCAGGTGGTTGAAGGGCACGTGCCGGCTAATGTGGTACGTAAACTGCTGGCCAACCCGGCGATGAAGGGAGTGGCGGCCCCCGGTATGCCAACGAATGCTCCGGGTATGGGAGAGCTAAACGGTAATTTGGTCACGGTTGACTTCCAGGGGCGCCCGTTTTCGCGTGACTAATCTACATAATTGGTTTCGTACCCCAGGCAGGGTTTATCCATGGTTGGTTTTTAAGTTTGTTCGATAAAAAATCTATGAGTGCACGCACTTTTGGAAGCAAGAAACGACGTGTCGGGTAAACCGCATATATATCAAGTGTTGGGCACTGATATTCAGGTAATAGGGGAACCAGCTCCCCTTTGCCTAGAGCTTCTGCCACTAAAAAAGAAGGTTGCAGAACGATGCCGTTTCCCGCAATTGCGGCAGCAACGCAGGTGTCCCCGTTGTTCGACCAGAGACGAGGCTGTACCCTCACCACGGCGGGGCCATCCGGGCCGGTAAATGACCATTGGTCTCCGGTTGTAAACAGACTGTAGCTTAAGGTCTGATGCTGGGAGAGATCGGCAGGCTGCTGTGGTTCACCATGTTTTGCAAGATAGGCGGGCGATGCACACAAAATTAATGTTGTGCTGGCCAGTTTGCGCGAAACTAGTGAGGAGTCAGGTAAACGCGCAATTCGCACAGCCAAATCGAATCCCTCTTCCACAATGTCGGTAACGCGATCAGTGAGTTGGATGTCCAGTGTGACGTTAGGATGGGTGGCTATGAACTCACCCCATAAAGGAGTCAAGTGTTTTATTCCAAAACTCACCGGGATACTGACTTTTAATAGTCCAATAGCGACATCGCTTTGCGTGACAATTTCCGCTTCCGACTCTTCAATCCGAGACAAAATTTCACGACAGCGTGCCAGGAAAATTTCACCTTCTTGAGTTAATGAAAGTCGTCGGGTTGTGCGATGAATAAGTCTGACGCCCAAACGATGTTCCATTGCGGAGACATAGCGCGATACGGCGGCTTTTGAGAAACCAAGTTGGTTTGCCGCAGCCACAAAACTTCCCGCTTCGGTTACGTGAACAAAAACACGCATTTCCTGGAATTTATCCATTGTCTCTTTTTATTAAACAATCTATTTCAAAAACCACAGTTTATATATTATTAATGAATCAGTATAGTGAGCCTCAACGTGACATTTAAGTCATTTTCTACATTTACGAGGTCAGTATGTCAGTCACTTCAGATATTCAAAACACGTTTAGCCGGCGGCTTTTGCAAACCGAACAGCGTTGGGCGCCACTTGTGTTGCGCGTGGTAGCCGGTGTTATTTTTTTCGCACATGGCGCGCAAAAGCTGTTTGGCTGGTTCGGTGGGTACGGCCTAACAGGCACCGGGCAATTTATGGATTCTTTAGGTTTGTCGCCAGGTTACGCAATGGCGTTGCTTGCGGGAAGTGCTGAGTTCTTTGGCGGGTTGGCGCTGATAATTGGACTGCTGGTAAGGCCGGCATCGGTGATTTTGGCAGTAACAATGGTGGTCGCTATTTTGAGCGTTCACATTGGAAACGGTTTGTTTATGTCGAACAATGGTTATGAATTTGCGCTAGCTTTGTTAGCAATGGCCGTGTCGTTATCGTTTTCCGGCGCGGGCAAGCTGGGTCTAGATGGTGTTTTATCTGGATCAAGATAATCGTAGCGGGGCGGATTAATCTCATTGCGCATGTTCAAGGACGGCTCTGAGCTTGTGGGCAAGTGCTTGGCGCGTATAAGGCTTGCCTAGCAATGCTATGCCTGGATCAAGCCGTCCATGATGCACAATAGCGTTTTCCGTGTATCCCGAGGTATATAGGACGCGCAACCTCGGGTAGCGGGCAAGGGCGGTATCGGCCAACTGTCGTCCATTGAGACCGCCGGGCATAATGATGTCGGTGAACAACAACGCTGTTTCCGGATGTTGCTGGAGTTTGATCAGCGCATCGGGACCGTTCGTGGTTTCAATCACCCGGTAACCCAAGCCGGTCAGTAAGCTCACTACATGCGTGCGAACCAGCTCATCATCCTCCACCACTAGGATGGTTTCAGTGCCTCTGGGTGCGACAGTGTGGTGTTGCTCAAAGACGCGGGGTGTTTCGCGGGTTTGCGAGCGTGGAAAGTACAGCTTTACCGTCGTTCCTTCGCCAGGCTCAGAATAAATTTTAGCTTGGCCGCCTGATTGCTTCAGGAAGCCATACACCATAGACAACCCAAGTCCGGTGCCTTTACCGGGTGGTTTTGTGGTGAAAAAAGGCTCAAACACTTGGTTTAGAACATCGGCACTTATGCCATGGCCGGTGTCTGATACGGACAAAACAACGTACTTGCCTGTCGGTAGGTCGAATGCGGCAGCGCGGCTCTTCTCTTCCAGTGACACGTTGTCGGTTTCAACCGTGAGCCTGCCACCCTGCGGCATGGCGTCACGGGCGTTAATAATTAGATTCAATAATGCAGACTCCAGTTGATGCGGGTCTGCTTCGCAAGCCCATAGTTCGTCTGTCAGGATGAACCTAAGGTCTATGGTTTCGCTCAGGGTGCGGCGAAATAGGCTTTCCATTTCGCTGACTAACTGGTTTAAATTCAGCAGTTTGGGCTCAAGCGCCTGGCGTCGAGCAAAGGCCAGCAAACGTTGCGTCAATTCCGCTCCCCGCTTGGCGGCACTGACTGTCATGGCCGCCAATCCACTTAACTCCTCGTTGTTTTCTACTAACTCGTGTATCAACTCGGTATTACCCAGTATGACCGTAAGCAGATTGTTGAAATCATGAGCAACGCCGCCGGTTAGGTGACCAATGGCATCCATTTTTTGGGCTTGTGCGAGTAGATGGGTCAGTTCGCGCTGTTCAGTAATATCCATCATGCTGCCCAGCATGCGAGTGGCTTTTCCGTTTTGGTTTCGCAATACGAAACCGCGATCGACCACGTAGTGCACTTTGCCGTTGGCATTCAGGAAGCGGTATTCCGCCAGGTGCTGCCCTTTCCTTCTTGTACGGCATGAATACTGTTTACCACGCGCTTAAGGTCGTCGGGATGAATGCGGTTTGACCACGATGTAGAGTCCGGTTCCAGCTCAGCCAGCTTGTGACCAAACACGGTTTCCATGTTCTCGTTCCACCATACCTGATCAGTATCCAGGTTCCAGTCCCAAATGACGTCGTGGGTGGCCCGGGCGATAAGCTTGAACCGTTCTTCAGTAGTTCGGGCTTCCGATTGCAGCCGCACACGGTCAGTGACGTCTCGGGCACAAACCAGTTCAGCCGTTCGGCCCCTGAACTCAAGAACCTCGGAGGTAATGTCCACTAGCAGCTGTTCGCCGGCTTTATTCAGATGCGTCCATACGCCTGCGTAGTCAATACCTTCGGAGATGAGGGCAATATTCTGCTCTAATGCGTCAACGTCTTTTGTTGGACGAATGTCTTTGATCGTCATGGCCAGGAATTCGCCGCGCGTGTAGCCGTAACGCCGGACAGCTGCGTGGTTCACCTCCAGGAAGTGGAGCGTTTCCAAATCATAGACCCACATCGGGTCGGGGTGCCGTTCGAACAGCAGGCTCAAATCTTTCATGATGCTTTTTGATGTTCAATTTGGCGTGGGCTAATTTAACAGGTGTTTTTCACCTCTTTTTAAAAGAAGCGACGCTTGTATTCGAATCATTCTAGCGGATGTAGGTAAAAAAGTATGGCTATGTAATTCAGTGCATTTGGGGTAGTTGTTAACTCGACACTTAATTAAGCAGTCTTACAAATATGTTTTTTTTCAATAAAAAAAATGGCCCTCATTTCTGAGGGCCATTTTGCTGCGGAGATCCGCATAAATACTTGGTGCCGGCTAACGGATTCGAACTGTTGACCTTCGCATTACAAGTGCGCTGCTCTACCAACTGAGCTAAGCCGGCTAAAGACCNTTATTCTACTATTTTTTTTGAGCGCTTGCTTGGTTAGAACTTNGGAAATTCGCCGTCGCCNCCGGCCAGCCAATTACGGCCTCGGCGATACAGGTCGTCAACCTCNGGNCCNGTNAGCATGGGCATGTCCATTTTNACGTTGTAGCCAATGCGTGTTTGNATATAAGCCAAGTGGCGATAGCCCGCNGGCATCTTGGCCAGGGCGTCTTGGTCGAGCTTTAAAACTGCAGCTGGATCCAGCGGGTCGATGCGATCTTTTTCNTANATGGGTTGGCGATGCAATACCTTCCATTCCCCTTCATGCTTTACCATGAAGTCGTAGAAGCGGCCTGTACACACCACATCGCACAATACACCTTCTACNTCNCCGCGNTGNGAAATCGTCATTTTCGTTTGCGAAATTGCGCGGTCGCCGNTGATGTCGACAGCNGAGCCACCCAAAAAGTGCAAAATNCTNACGCCTTTTTTCCAGCCTTCCTGGGTNACGCGAATGAAGTCTTTATAGTGACCCTGGAACCAGGTGGCCATCATGACGCCGTCTGGNTGCCAGACGGAGGCGAAGCGTTCCCAGTCGCCGGCATCGCGCCATACGGCCCANCGTTCAACGGTTTGACGAATAAGAAGCTCTTCCTGCAAGCTGTTGCTCATTGTGTCTCCAATTGCTATGTTTTTGGTTGTGTTACTTGACGATGGTTAAACGTGGCCGCTTAGGATCGTCATCCGGACCGTCGTCTTTGTGATCAGTGNCAGGTGTTGCTTTTGTTTCACCTGTNGAGTCAACAGTTTCCTCGACGCTGCCGGGGTANGGGGCCGAAGGTTCTACTTCGAACCCCATGCCGGCCCCGGTTTCCCGTGAATAAATNGCGGCAACTGCAGAAACCGGAACAAAAATATGTTCCGTTACCCCGCTGAAGCGTGCCTGAAACTCAATATATTCGTTACCCAATACCAACGCATTGGTGGCCAACGTACCGATGTTTAAGGTAATTTGACCGTCGTGAATATGCGCTTTGGGCACAACTGTATTGGCGTCGACTGAGACGACAATTTGTGGCGTATAGCCGTTGTCGGTGCACCATTCATGTAGTGCGCGGATTAAATAGGGTTTGGTCGACGTTTCAGGCATAACTTTTTAACGGCGCATAACCTTTTCCGACGGTGTCAGTGCTTCTATGTAAGCAGGTCGTGAAAAGATGCGTTCAGCATATTTCTGGATGGGGGCGGCGTTCTTGGGTAATTCTATACCGTAATGATCGAGGCGCCATANCAATGGNGCGATGGCNACGTCGAGCATNGAAAACTCTTCGCCCAGCATGAACTTGTTCTTGATGAGTAACGGTGCCAGTTGNGAAAGCCGCTCGCGAATATTCTGACGNGCATTCTCCANGACTTTTTCGTCGGCGGGNGCNCGGTTNTCNAGNGTTGANACNTGNATGAACANTTCTTTTTCNAANTTGAACAAGAACANNCGNGTGCGTGCGCGCATGACCGGNTCGGCCGGCATGAGNTGGGGNTGCGGAAANCGNTCNTCNATGTATTCGTTNATGATGTTGGATTCGTANAGNACCANATCNCGNTCGACCANNATAGGNACCTGGCCGTAGGGATTCATGACCGAAATATCTTCGGGTTTGTTGTAGAGATCGATGTCACGGATTTCGAAGTCCATGCCTTTTTCGAACAGCACGAAGCGGCAGCGTTGTGAAAAAGGACAAGTCGTTCCGGAGTAAAGCACCATCATGGCGAGGATTCCCCTCTAAAAAAATACGAGCTTAAAAAGACTGCTCAGAAAAGGGAAATAGGCGTACCCAATTCAGTTACGCCTATTTTCCCATTANGCCGGCTAANGCGCCGGGTGGCAAACCGCGTTTGCCGTGTTTACTTCACATGCTTCCAGTAGGCTGCGTTCAAACGCCAGGCCACGACCAGGAACAGACCGAGGAACAGGAGGACCCANACCCCGATTTTCTTGCGTAAAAGCTGGTCGGGTTCAGCCATCCAGCCCAGGAAGTTAGCCAGGTCGGCGACGTCGTTGTCGTATTGAGCCTGTTGTGNGGCACTGGGTGCTTCAAAGATGTGATCAACCACTTCTCCGCCCAAGTAGTTCTCAACCGGTTTCGATTCGGTTTCAGAGAAGCCTTGNGCGTCGTANCGGGTTGTTTTGTGTTCCCANCTTGTCTTGCCGTCTTCCGTCACCTGGTGGATCTCGGTTTTGATGTATTCGATGGGGCCTTGACGTTCCCATAATACATTAGGCATTGCCACACTTGGAAATACGGCGTTGTTCCAACCGGATAGTTTTGAGGTGTCGCGGTAGAACGTGCGTAGGAACGTGTAGACGTAGTCAACACCTGATGGCCCCAGGTTGGTGGATTTTGCGCGGGCAATAACGGACAGGTCGGGCGGATAGGCGCCGAACCAGGCAGTGCCGTCGGATTTACGCATGGCGACGTTCATAAGGTCGCCCACCTTGTCGCTGGTAAACAGCAGGTTCTTCTTGATTTCGTCGTCGGTGAGCCCGATGTCGTTCAATCTGTTGTACCGCATGGAGCTTGCGCTGTGGCAGTTCAAACAATAGTTGACAAAGAGCTTGGCCCCATTCTGTAACGAGGCCATGTTGTTGATTCGATCGGGCGCATGGTCGAGCTCATACGAGCTTCCGGCAGCAACGGCGACGGAACAGGTAAGAGTAAGAGCCAAGGCACCAAGCAGCTTTTTAATCATAATCTTTCCGTGAGTGTAGGCTTAGTGAGCGTTGAACGTAATGCGATCCGGCACGGGCTTGAACGTGCCAAGACGGCTCCACACAGGCATCAGCAGGAAAAAGCCCAGGTAAATCAGTGTGCCGATCTGGCTCATGATATTGAAAACCGGACTGGGGGCTTGCGTGCCCAGATAACCCAACACCAGAAAGTTGACGATGAAAATACCGTACAAGTATTTATGCCATGTGGGACGATAGCGGATTGAGCGCACCGGCGAATGATCGAGCCAAGGCAGGAAGAACAGAATCACCACTGCGCCACCCATGGCGACCACACCCCAGAATTTCGCGTCGATGGTGCGAAGTAAAACCGCAACCACCAGCAGAATGACTGGGACTGCAATACGCCAGATGCCGCGCAGGTTGCCTTTCAGGAACAAGGCGATGGCACCCAATACCGATGCGCCGGCCAAAACCCAGGTGAAGTCATCGGTAATGGCACGCAGCATGGAATAGAAAGGCGTGAAATACCAAACTGGTGCAATGTGCGCCGGCGTTTTCAGGGGGTCGGCTGGAATGAAATTGTTGTATTCCAGGAAATATCCGCCCATTTCCGGTGCGAAAAATACGATAAAGGCGAACACAATGAGGAACCCGGCAACGCCCATAATGTCATGGACGGAGTAGTACGGGTGGAACGGGATGCCGTCGAGCGGGCGACCTTTGCTGTCTTTAGGCCCTTCCTTGATTTCGACGCCGTCCGGGTTGTTCGAGCCCACTTCATGCAACGCGATGATGTGTGCAACGACCAGGCCGATCAGTACCAGAGGGACTGCAATAACGTGGAAAGCAAAGAAGCGGTTCAGGGTGGCGTCGGAAACCACGTAGTCGCCGCGGATCCAGATAGCCAGTTCAGGCCCGATAAACGGAATGGCCGAGAACAGATTCACGATAACCTGGGCGCCCCAATAAGACATTTGACCCCAGGGCAACAGGTAGCCCATGAAGGCTTCAGCCATGAGGCACAGGAAAATGGCAACGCCGAAGATCCAGACCAGTTCCCGGGGCTTGCGATAGGAGCCGTAGAAAAGGCCGCGCAGCATGTGCAGATAAACCACCACAAAGAACATGGAGGCACCGGTGGAGTGCATGTAGCGGATGAGCCAGCCGTAGGGCACTTCACGCATGATGAATTCAACCGAGTTGAAAGCCAGCGCGGCATCGGGTTTGTAATTCATGACCAGGAAAATGCCGGTCACAATCTGGATAACCAGCACGAGCAGCGCAAGGGACCCAAAGAAATACCAGAAATTGAAGTTCTTGGGCGCATAGTATTCCGACATGTGCTCTTTGAAGAGTTTCGTAAGCGGGAAACGCTTATCGATCCATCCTAAAAGCCCTGTCGTTTCGACGGTTTTGTCACCAGCCATGGAAACGGTTCCTTTAATCTAACTGTGGCGTCTGTATTGTATGTGGAATAAAGCTTTAAGCCTTGTTGTCGTCATCGACACCGATGATGACACTGCTGCCGTCGGCCGAAAATTGGTACGGCGGCACTTCCAGGTTATCGGGCGCCGGTTTGTTCTTGTAAACACGGCCGGCCAGGTCGAATGTGGAACCATGGCAGGGGCAGAAGAAACCGCCTTCCCAGTCGGCAGGCAACCCTGGACCCGGTTCCGCAGCCAACTCAGGCGTAGGTGAACAGCCCAAATGCGTGCAGATACCAACGGCAACGAAAAGCTCAGGCTTGCGCGAGCGGTACTCGTTTTGCGCGTACGGCGGGGTGAAGCCGGGGCGTTCCGAGTTGGGGTCGGCCAGTTGGCTGTCGTTATCTTTAAGCTCTTGGATCTGCTGTTCAGTGCGATGAAGAATCCAGACTGGTTTGCCGCGCCATTCAACAGTTCGCATTTCGCCCGGCTTGATAGACGAGACGTTGACTTCAACGGGTGCGCCCGCCGCACGGGCTTTTTCTGAGGGTGCAAAGCTGCCCACAAAAGGTACAGCAGTGGCGACACCGGCAATACCTCCCGCGGCACAGGCGGTGGTCACCCAAAGACGGCGCGACGGATCAGGCGGAAGGTTGCTTAAATCAACCGTTTCAGCCCCGTCGTGCTGTGACTTATCCTGACTCATTCTTGTATCCTTAATTCATGCCTTTCATAAGGCAATAAATTCAACGTTTTTACCGTATTGAATATTCTACCAACCGCGTATTATAGCGTTAGCCCGATGTCGGGTGAATTCCTGGGAGAGAATAATGAGTAATGGGAAAGGGTTTATTGCCGAGTTCAAGGCATTTGCGGTGCGGGGAAACATGATTGACTTGGCCGTTGGGGTCATCATTGGCGCCGCGTTCGGGAAGATTATCGATTCGCTGGTCAAAGACGTCATCATGCCGGTCATTAGTCTTATCCTGGGAGGCAAAGTCGATTTTGCGAACATGTTCTGGGTGTTGAGCGAGCCGCAAGGGTACGCCGGGCCAAGAACTTACGACGCGCTGGCGGAAGCGGGGGCGAACTTACTGGCCTGGGGCAACTTCATTACCATTCTGATCAACTTCGTTTTGTTGGCGATGGTTGTGTTTATGTTGGTCAAAATGACCAACAAGGCACGCGCCGCAATGAACAAGCCGGAGGAAAAGGCCCCGGCGGCACCGGCTCCTCCTCCGGAAGACGTGGCGTTATTGCGTGAAATCCGTGACTTGCTGAAGAAATAAATGGGTTCCGGAAATTAAATGGGGTTGTCCAGGTCAACGAACTCTACCCGGACGCCCCATTTTTTCTGAATAGCCTCGCCCAAGGCGCGAACACCGTATCTTTCGGTTGCATGGTGGCCGGCGGCCATAAATGAAACACCGGTTTCATTGGCAATATGGAAGTTGGGTTCAGATGCCTCACCCGTAATGAATAGATCGGCACCGTGCTCAATTGCCGCGTCAACGAAGTTTTGTGCACCACCCGTGCACCAAGCTATGCGGTTGGGCTTATGGTTGGGGTCGCCAATCACCAGAGGCTTTCGGCTCAAGGCTTTTTCTGCGTCGTCGGCCAGCCCCCCCAGGGTTCGGCCTTTGGGGCACTGACCCAGCCAAACCAGGTTTTCGGGGCCGCAGGTAAGGGGGGCGCCTTCTGTGTCGCGCAAGGGCTCCAGCCCAAGTTGAAGACCCAGCTGCGCATTGTTGCCGTACTCAGGGTGGGCGTCCAGCGGCAGGTGAAACCCGAAAATGTTCAGATCGTGTGCCAACGCGAGTGCCAGACGTTGTTTTTTGGCGCCTTTTATTACGGGGTTTTCGTTCTTCCAGAACCAGCCGTGGTGAACAATAATTGCATCCGCCTTTCGGCTGATCGCTTCTTGCAACAACGCTTCTGATGCCGTTACACCGGTAATAATGTGGCTGATTTGTGCCTTGCCTTCCACTTGAAGGCCATTGGGGCAATAATCTTTAAATCGTTGAACCTGTAAAGTGGTGTCGAGCCATTGTGCCAGGTCTTGAGTGTTTACTGTTTTCATATGAATTTGAAGTATATGCGTCGATTTTGGTTGCTGTTTGCCCAGACCGTGACAGTGTGCCTGGGTATCTTGTTCATTATCAATACGTTGCGTCCCGACTGGTTGCGTATCGATAGCGTAGATGATTTGAATGCTACACAGTCAAGTATGTTGCCGGTTGCCAGTTACGCAGGCGCGGTGCAGCGGGCTTCGCCTTCAGTGGTGAATATTTATACCAGTAAACGCGTCTTAGAGCCCGTCTTGCCCTTGTTAGACGATCCCGAATTGGCCCGTTTATTTGGTAACCTGCCGGGCTTTTCACGTAGCC
Source organism: Pusillimonas sp. (assembly GCA_002694155.1). GTDB lineage: Bacteria > Pseudomonadota > Gammaproteobacteria > Burkholderiales > Burkholderiaceae_B > Neopusillimonas. Next base: position 14,753 of record NZLH01000024.1, read on the forward strand.
GCCGCGCCACAACATTAGGCTCGGGCGTTATTGTCAGTGATGACGGTTATGTACTTACCAACTACCACGTGATCGAGTCTGCCGAGGAGATTGAAGTGGCGCTGGCTGATGGTCGTATCAGCAATGCGCAGTTTGTTGGTGCCGATCCCGATACAGATTTGGCCGTATTAAAGATCGATAAAGATGGTTTACCCCCTATTCCCATTGCGGACACAGGCGCAGCACGTGTCGGTGACGTGGTTTTGGCGATAGGCAATCCGTTTGGAGTGGGGCAAACCATTACAATTGGCATCGTTTCGGCGCTTGGGCGCAACCGGCTTGGTATTAATATGTATGAAAATTTTATTCAAACCGATGCCGCCATTAACCCAGGAAACTCCGGGGGCGCCCTTATAGACACGCAAGGTCGTTTAATTGGAATAAATACTGCCATTTATTCAGAAACGGGCGGGTCACTGGGAATTGGTTTTGCTATCCCGGTTGGGGTTGCGCAGAAAGTGTTTGAAGATATTGTGAGGCAAGGCTATGTAACACGCGGCTGGATTGGTGTTGAGCCTCAAGATATAACGCCGGATCTGGCGCAGGCTTTTAATTTGGCTGCCCAGGAGGGTGTTATTGTGGCGCGCATTGTGCCAGGCGGCCCGGCCGACAATGCGGGCTTACGGGTAGGCGATATTATTAGTGAGATCGACGGCGATCCGGTGGACAATACGGCTGGCTTTTTAAGCCAAATAGCGCGACTTGAGCCGGGGTCGTTGGCGAAATTAAACGTACTTCGGAAGGGGCGAAAGCAACATATTGAGTTGCAAGTGGGGCAACGTCCGGGACGCCGCGAAGGGCGCTAACATTGCGTCACATTACGCAGGCTTCGATAATGAGGCCTGATAATACGGAAGATAAGAATGAACAGACTGACTCCTGAAGCACTGCCGAACTTGCCTGACTCGGTGGTTAGGCCCGAGTACGAGCGTAATTGCGTACCTATTCGGATCGTGCATCTTGGGGCGGGCGCTTTTTTTCGTAGCCATCTTGCTGTGTATACCGATGAAGTAATGCGAAAGGGTGATACCCGGTGGGGCATTATGGGCGTTAGCTTGCGCAGCCCAGGGGTCGACCGCGCGTTAACACCTCAAAGTGGTTTGTATTCGGTTTTGGAACAAGAGGCGGAAAGCGTTCGGGCACGGGTGGTAGGTAGTTTGGTAGAGGCAGTAAGTTTGGTTGAAGAGCCTGACCGCGTTTTGCGAACCTTGATTCAACCGCAAGTTGCCATTGTGTCGATGACGTTAACCGATAAGGGCTATGGCTACGATGCCTGCGCCGATTGCCTGAACCAGGATGACCCCGCGATCGCAAGAGATTTGGCAAATCCAAAGCAACCGCGTTCGGCAATTGGTGTTTTGGCTTGGGCTGTTGCTCAGCGCAAGCGCCTGGGCTACAAGTCTTTTACGCTATTAAGTTGTGACAACATACCCGCTAATGGCAAGGTGCTACAGCGCGTAGTAGAACAGTATATTCAAGCCACTCAGGAAGCCTTTGGCGAAAAAGAGTTGTTGCGTTACTTTCTTGATCAGTACGCGTGTCCTTGCACGTTAGTTGATCGCCTTACACCGCCTGTACAAGAGCAAGACGTAAGTCGGGCGGCCCAGGTTCTGGGCGTACAAGATGCGGCGCCGGTGGTTACCGAGCCTTACTCTTTGTTTGTGATGCAAGATTGGTTCAGTAACGAAAGGCCAGCGTGGGAAACGGTGGGCGCGGTAGCAACTGCGCACGTGTCGTCTTATGAAAAACTGCGCTACCGCTTGTTAGATGCCAGTTATTTGGCAATGGGGTATTTGGGCTATTTCGACGGTTTCACCACGTTGTATCAGGCATACCAAAACCCCGGAATACGGCAGTTTGTTGCTGGCTTAATGGATGACGCTGCAGCTACTTTGGGTAAGCGGCCCGAGTACAACTGGCATACTTTTAAAGATGAATGGCTTCGTCGTTTCGATAATCCTGCCCTTAGGGTGGGTACCGATCAGTTAAGAATTGAGACATCTCATATCCTAATGTATGCCGTTGTGCCGGCTGTGGCCGACCGCTTGCGCCATGGTTTGGATATCGACCGCCATGCCAAAGTGCTGGCTTTGTGGATACGTTGGTTAATGCAGGCGTGCGAGCCCGGCGCCGAACCGCTTAGCGACTTGCGTGCCGGCATGTTGTTGGAACAGGTGAGTGCAGCAGGAGGGGCGCAAGGCGACCCCTACAACATTGTCAATAATGTGCTGTCACTGGAAGCAATTTTTGGCGCCAAATTGTCGAAGAACGAAGAGTTCAAACGAGCTGTTACGGCGGCACTTCAGCAGTCTATGGTTGCGTCATGACCAAACGAATTTTAATTGTGCGTACGTCGTCATTGGGCGATTTGGTACACATGTTACCCGCTATTTCCGACATCGCCAGACATGTTCCTGGCGCCAAGATAGATTGGTTGGTTGAAGAAAGCTTCGCCGAGATACCCGCTTGGCATCCTGCTGTTCATGAGGTTATTCCTGTGGCCCATCGGCGTTGGCGCAAAAGCTGGTGGTCGGCGCAAACCCGAGCCGAGCGCGCAGCTTTGCGAAAGAACTTGGATGCGCGGCAGTACGACGTTGTACTTGATATGCAGGCTTTGATGAAGTCGGTTTGGCTGGTGCGTCAAACTCACGGTACGCGACATGGGTTGAATCGCAAGTCTGCGCGTGAACCGCTCGCGTCATTTTTCTACGACGTCAAACATTCAGTTGAGTTCTGGCAACCGGCGGTTATTCGACAGCGCAAATTGGCGGCTTCTGTTTTTAATTACACCTTTTCAGGCGAACCCGACTTCGGTTTGCAACAATTTACCGACGGGAAAGAAATTCAGCCTTATGCGGTAATTATGCCTTCGGCCAGCCGAGACGATAAGCTGTGGCCGACCGACGATTGGCAGATTGTATTCCAGTTCTTAACCGAGCAGGGGTTGGCTTTGCAATTGTTGGCTGGAAACCCGACTGAAACATCGAGGGCGCAGGCGCTAATTCAGGGCTTGCCCAATGCGCAGGTGCTTCCCAGAATGACGCTTACCGAAATTGCCAGGCGTTTGGCCCAGGCCCGGATTATGGTTGGACTCGATAGTGGATTAACGCATTTGTCGGCTGGGCTTGGGCGCCCCACAATAGGTATTTATAAGGCTTCAACGCCTGTGCGTACCCCCTTGCAGGGGGGCGGGTATACGGCCAGCCTGGGCGAGCGCGGTCATGCGCCGTCGGCGCAAACTGTACTTAGCGCAATGCAACAGGCCTTGGCATCGGAGTTGGTTTGAATCGTTTTGTTTACAACGTAGGTATTTATTTACTTTCGCCCTTGTTGTTGAGCTGGATGGGCTGGCGAGCCCGGCGTGTTGGGGGTGACTGGGGCGTTATGTCGGGTCCACGTTTTGGCCGGTACGACGCCGCATCGAAACTGAACAAACCTGTTGGGGTGCACGCCGTCAGTTTGGGTGAAGTGCGTGCAGCGCAACCCTTTATTGAGGCTTTATTGGCGCAGGGCGACCAAGTTTTGTTAACCCATATGACAGTCACGGGTCGCGCTGAAGGTGCCCGGATGTTTTCTCAGGCGATACAAGACGGGCGTTTACAACAGGCGTGGTTACCTTACGACTTTCCAGGTAGTGTGTGCCGCTTTTTAACGCATTATCAACCGTGTGTTGGTGTGCTTATCGAGCGCGAGGTTTGGCCAAATATTATTGCGCGTGCGCGTCAAATGCGGATTCCGCTGTTGCTTGCCAGTGCGCGTTTTTCAGATAACGCATTACGGCAGACACTTCGGCTGGGAAGCGTCATGCGTCAAGCATATCAAAGTTTGCAAGTGGTCTATGCCCAGACCTTGCAAGATGCGCAGCGTCTTGAACAGGCGGGTGTTGTTGGTGTCCGGGTGTCGGGTAATTTCAAATTTGATGTGTCCTTGCCAAAAGAACATATCGAGCGGGGCAGGGCTTTTGCCCAAGCACTTTCGCGCAAAATGATTACTATTGCCAGCACCCGAGAGGGCGAAGATGAGTTGTTTATTGAAGCCATTCAGAAACAAATTACACGAGCCCAGTCGCAAGGCGTGTCGCTGGAGGAGCGGGTTTTGTTTTGCCTGATTCCGCGGCATCCGCAACGTTTTGATGATGTGGCGCGAAAGCTGGAGAACGCGGGCGTGTCTTATATGCGTCGGTCAGACTTTGTTCAAACAGGCGAGACTGGTGCCGTGAATGCACGCATTATCACGCAAGGCAGGCAGTTGATATTGTTGGGCGATAGCCTGGGTGAAATGCCGCGCTATTACGCTGCCAGTCATGTCGCGATCGTCGCAGGGAGTTTCTTGCCTTTTGGTGGTCAAAACCTTATTGAAGCTTGCGCAACCGGCGTACCCGTGCTGGTTGGCCCATACACAGAGAACTTTAACCAGGCTGTTTTTGATGCGATTCAAGAGGGCGCTGCGTTAAGGGTGCCCAATGCCGAAGCCGCGATTCAACAAGCGTTATCGTTATTGGATGAGCCGCTACGATTGGCACGGATGGCGCAGGCCGGCACCCAGTGGGTAAGTAAGCATACCGGCGCTGTAGCACGCGTATTAACGGGCTTGAACGAGTTGAAAGCGCTGGGTGAAAAACTTAGCTAAGCCCGTGGTACTTGCGGCCAATTTCCATTGTGGCCTTGAAAAAACCGGCCTTGCTGCCACAGTCGTAACGCGTACCGGTGTACTCAACACCAAAGACTGGTCGTTCAGACATCAGGCTGGCGATTCCGTCGGTTAATTGAATTTCACCCCCAACCCCAGCTTGGGTGCGTCGCAAGTGTTCGAAAATTTCGGGTTCAAGTACATACCGACCCACAACCGCTAAATTCGACGGCGCAACTTCAGGTTTTGGTTTCTCTACGATATCTTTCACACGGGTGGTGCGATCATCTACCCGCGGGCCGGCAATAATGCCATATTTCTGCGTGTCGGTAGGTTCAATTGATTGAATCGCAAGAATGCTGCCATTGTGTTGGTGCGCTGCTTCAACAAGCTGATGTGTTGCGTAAGTGCTTGAGTCGATCAGGTCGTCGGCAAGCAGTACAACAAACGGCTCATTTCCCACAATAGGGGCGGCGCAAAGTACAGCGTGGCCCAACCCAAGCGGTGCCGGCTGCCGGGTGTAAATGCAATTGACGTAAGAGGGAATAATATTGCGCACAGCGTCAAGCAAGCTTTGTTTGTTTTTGGCTGCCAGGTCGGCTTCAAGCTCGGGTGCGCTATCGAAATGATCTTCAATAGCCCGTTTGTTTCTTCCTGTAATAAAAATTAAATCGGTGATGCCAGAAGCTACCGCCTCTTCGACCGCATACTGAATTAACGGCTTATCAACGATAGGTAGCATTTCTTTAGGCATGGCCTTGGTGGCGGGTAAAAAACGGGTGCCCATGCCCGCTACGGGAAACACGGCCTTGCGAATGGGTTTCATATTTTTAAGAATGCATTAATTTAGTATTTGAGATTGTTTCGATTGTAGCGCTAGCGCAGCAAGGCCATCCAGTGCAGGTGCTGGTAACCACTCGATTAGGGTAGTAGGCAGGTCGAGTCGCCCTTGGGTGAAGTGCAGCAGTCGTATGACTTCTTCTTTCACAAGCGGCCACCCGCCGCCCGCCGCAAAAACATGCGGAGCGAAGCCGTAATACTCGAGGCCGGCCAGCCATTGACGCACTACAGCGCCCGCTTGTGCAGCGGCAATACCGGTAGCTATCGACTGGTGCGTATAAGTGGGGTAAATGGTTGTGCTGCTGTTGGCATCAGGCAGGTTCGCTGTGTTTTGTGCCAAAGCATTACGCATTAAGTCTGGGCCTGGAAGAATTAAACCGCCGGGAAACAGATATTGAGGCAGGTTTTCGTTCGTTTCGTTGGGGGGCTTTTTGACAACCAGCGTATCAATTGTCGTTGCTGTGCCAAAGTTGGCAAGAATGAGCGGGCAGGGGGGCGTATCAGGGTGCGTGTGTTGCGGGTGAGGTCTTTGCGCAAGCCCAAGTAATGCAAGCCAGCGATCGGGCCCCAGTTGCTCAGGCGCTGCGTAAGCGTTTGCTACGTTAAGTGTTTGAGGTTCGCCGCTTGTCCAATTAATTGTGCAATCATGCTTTTCAAGTAGTTTCTCGATAGCTTCACCAACGGTGGGGCCGGCGACGTTGACGCCCAGGGCAGATGCGGGCTTATTGGGAAGTGTGTCGAGCCAATGCGATAGCTCATCAAGGTGGGTGTGCTGAAAAGCGACAGCGGTCATTTCACGCTCACCGGTTTTAAGGCTTATCCATCCAGCCTTGACTCGTGTATTGCCGGCATCAATCAGAATAATCATGGCAGCCTCCAGAGGTTGTTGCTGTTATGGCTGATTCGACGCATTATGGGGCCGGATGGATATTTCGCCTACAGATACGGCCATTTCCCCATTAGGTCCGTTTACCAGTAATTGTCCCATGATGTTAATGCCTTTGGCGATGCCCGCATGTAACAACCTGTCATTGTGA
>NZLH01000025.1 GCA_002694155.1 Pusillimonas sp.
AACAGCACGTATTTTGTTTACCAGTTTTGTTGTAGAACGGGGAAACTCGAACGGTATTGCCACAGCTTTTCCGCCCCAACTTTCAACCAAAGTCGTTTCGGGAAGGGTCGCCATATTGTAGTCGCCCCCTTTGACGATAATATCTGGTTTTAGCGCCTGAATTAGGGCATAAGGCGTGTCTTCAGAGAAATACGTAACATACGACACACACGCCAGCGCCGCCAAAACCGCAGCCCGATCTTCCTGGCTGTTCAATGGGCGGTCTTCGCCTTTTCCCAAGCGCCGCACTGATTCATCGGTGTTCACCGCCACGACCAGGGTTGCCCCAAGCGCGGCAGCGGCATCCAGGTAGCTTACGTGGCCACGATGCAAAATATCGAACACACCATTGGTAAACACCAGCGGGCGGGGAAAACGACCGTCGACAGCCCGCTCCTCACAATCGTGGCGAGCTAGAATTTTGGTCTCGAAACTGGCGGGCATGGACTTAGGCTACCGCTGGTGCGCCACGCATAATCTCTTTACGGTAACGATTAAGATCTTGAACCGTTTTGAATGAAGTATTCATGAGTAACGACAGGTTATGCAAAATACGCGCACTAACCTTGCTTTCCCAGTCTTTGTCGAAGCGAATCTGGCTATCTAACCATTGCTCAAGCCATCCGGGAGAGGGCAACTTCGATTGCACCGTATCTTCCGGATACATCGCTTTGTTAACGTGCAAGTTTGTAGGATGAAGCGCCTGCGGCGTGCGGTGCGCCGATGCCATAAGCACGCCAATTTTTGAAAACGCCATGCGTGCCTGGTCGCCCAGCTCCTGACCTTTCTGGTTTAAGGCTCGCTTCATATAACGCAAATACGCCCCGGCGTGACGGGCCTCGTCGTGCGCAATGGTTTGATAAATCGCCTTAATAACGGGCTCGGTATGCCAATCGGAGGCGCAGCGATACCAGTGATTCAAACGAATTTCACCGCAGAAATGCAGCATAAGCGTTTCCATGGCGGGCGCCGGGTCGAACTCGAAGCGCACCTTGTGAAGCTCTTCTTCGGTGGGCACTAAATCGGGGCGGAAACGACGCAAATACTCGATTAGAACCAGAGAATGCTTCTGTTCTTCAAAAAACCAGATCGACATAAAGGCTGAAAAGTCGCTGTCGTCGCGATTATCGCGCAGAAACATTTCAGTAGCGGGCAATGCCGCCCATTCAGTAATAGCGTTCATCTTAATTGTGTACGCCTGCTCGTCGGAGAGTTTGCTTCCGTCAAAATCATCCCACGGAATATCGGTCGCCATATTCCAGCGTACCGCCTCCATCGATTTGAATAGTTCAGGGTAAAGCATAGACATCTCACTTAAGGTAACAAATACACAACGACAAAAGCCAATTATTCAATGATACTGCCTTGATATATCAGCAATATTTCAACATTCGTCGAACTTAATAGGGTACACAGAAACACTAGTTTCCCGCAATGGCCCAAATGGCCACCCCAATAGCAACAGCCAAAACGGCAACCAGGGCAGAAACCAGTCGGTTATTTTGTTCTTGCGCCTTCCTAAGGCGCTGCACTTCAACCTGCAAACCCGGCAATGAATCGGGCCGCGACAAATTACTGTAAACCAAACGCGGCAGTTGTGGCAGCATTTGCGACCACCGTCCTGCTTCCTGATCCAGACGCTGCTTGAAGCCTTTATAGCCAATACGTTCACGCATCCAATTCTCTAGATACGGCTTGGCGGTTTTCCAAAGGTCAAGGTCGGGATCAAGCTCACGCCCCATGCCTTCAACATTCAATAGCGTTTTCTGCAACAAAACCAGTTGGGGCTGTATCTCGACATTGAAACGACGCGATGTTTGAAAGAGGCGCAGCAACACTTGGCCCAAGGATATCTGCGATAACGGTCGGTCAAAATAAGGCTCACACACTGCCCTCACTGCGCCTTCAAGTTCTTCTTCGCGCGTACTGGGGGGCACCCAGCCCGACTCGATATGCAACTGCGCCACCCGGCGATAATCACGGTGAAAGAAAGCCAAAAAATTTTGCGCCAAATAGTTTTTGTCGTGCTCGGACAACGACCCAACAATGCCAAAATCAAGCGCAATATAACGGCCTAGCGTTTCGGCTGCATCCGACACATAGATATTGCCCGGATGCATGTCGGCGTGGAAGAAACCGTCGGAAAACACCTGGGTAAAGAAAATTTCCACCCCGGTTCGAGCCAGATCTTTTATATCGACTCCGGCGTTACGTAACCTCTCAATTTGGCTAACCGGAATACCACGCATTCGCTCCATTGTGAACACGGTGGTTGTGGTGTACTCCCAAATTACCTCTGGCACAATCAACAAATTCTGACGGCCTGTTTCGGGGCCAAAGTTGCGCCGTAGTTGGCTGCAATTCGATGCTTCCCGCACCAGGTCCAGCTCATCATGCAAGTATTTATCGAACTCGGCTACGACTTCACGTGGCTTTAGCCGCCGGCTGTCGGGAGCCAGTTTTTGAACCAGTCCGGCCAATACCCGCATGAGTCGCAGGTCCTTCTCGATAATGCGCAACATCCCCGGTCGCAAGACCTTCACCGCCACTTCCCGACCATCGTGCAATACTGCAAAGTGCACCTGAGCAATAGACGCTGAAGCGACCGGATCTTTGTCGAACTGGCGAAATAGCGCATTGGGTGACTGCCCCAACGCAACCCGCACACACTCGGCCGCCTGATCAGAAGGAAACGGGGGTACTCGATCTTGCAGCTTTGCCAGCTCTTCGGCAATATCCAGCGGAATCAAATCGCGTCGTGTTGACAGAACCTGGCCAAACTTGACAAAAATAGGCCCCAACGACTCTAGTGCCAAACGCAAACGTACACCCCGATCAGCCCGAGGGGGCTGGCCTAAACGGACAATGCGAAGCATAAAAACTGCAACTGGGTGCTTGATGCTGGATAACACCAACTCATCGAGCCGAAAACGCAAGGAAATAAATACAATTCGAACCAGACGGAAAAACGTCATCATCTTCCGTCACCTTTCGAAGCCGTATATGTTTGCTGTTCCAGCAGTGTTATTTTGCGGTCTAAACAATCAAGGCGAGCTTGCAAATCATTTAAGGTTAGCGACATAGCCTCGTGGGGGTATCGACCCAACACGACGCCGCGCTCTTCCGTCAGGTATTCAGACACGTTACCGGCAAACCTGGCCCCAGAACGCTGCACACCGGCTAATAAAGCCCGCAACCCACCGCTTAGTCGTACCGCAGCAGCATCACCCACAAACCGTGCTAAATCCTCTTCAGGGTCCCATCGAAGCGTACGCGCCAACTCTGCCACAACGCTTGCCAAACCTGCATCACCTTCCACGTGTAAATAATGTGCGATATCGTCGGTGTTTCCCTGACGTAACGCCTGCATAACTTGACTGAACTGATCTGCGGTAAGCGTTAACGTAACCTGCGGCTGCAAATCTCGGGCGGCAACCTGAACAAAGCCACCTGCCGTAATGGTTAAGCATACCGACTGCGCACCAACATAAAAACAAACAGTTTTACCTTCATGCCGGGCCAAAAGCGTGGCGGCCCATTGCTCACGCCCCAACAAGCCATTAAGCACTTTGGCAAAAACTTTGGCTGGCGCCAAAAAATCAGGAATAGGCAGCATGATATTTATGCGTAGCGCCTACGCATAGAAAAAGATCTTGGAACAGCCGTAAGTGTACCGGTTTTAAGAATAACGCGAAGCCAACAATAAAATACCGGGTGCGGTTAAACAACCGCAACCCGGCTAAAAGACCACATGCAACAAACTTGCAATTAACCGTTATTGGAAGAAAGCTGCTGAAGCCCTGCCAGCAACCAGCCTGAGCCGTCGGCTTTGTATAAATTCCAGACCTCTTCAATCCGAACGGCTTCGGCACCCGACTCTTCTCGTAGCATTCCGGAATACCGCACACTGGCCAGATGACCATCGGAAATAGCTTCGATACCTAAAAGTTCGGCATTCAGCAATAGCACCTCGGTATGCTGAGGCTGCCCGTTCCGAGCTTGAATTTGGGGCCGGAATTCTGCGACCATATCGTCGGTAAGGTACTCGGACAAACCGTCAATATCGCCCTCGTCCCAAAGGCGCTGAACCTCTAGGAACTGTTTCTTCGCATTGGCCAGAAAGGCGCCCGTGTCAAACCCTTCGGGAATAAACCAACTGCTTTGGTCGGCAGTTGATAATGTGCCCGGAACGTCGTTTGCTATCGGCGCAGAGGCGGCCTCGCCTTGCGAAGGCGGCGCGCGCCATACCTCGTGCGCCCCCTGCTGACTGTTGCGTTGCATACCAGCGCTTTGCGTAGCAGGTGCGGCGCCGCGCAAACGGCGCACTATAAACATAATTGCAAACGCCAACAGGGCAATAAGAATCAGGCTGGACATGAACTCAAGGAAAGCCCCTGATAGACCCAGGTTCGAAAGCAGCGCTGCGATGCCCAAGCCCGCGGCAATACCCGCAATTGGCCCCAAAAAACGGGACATACCCGAACGAGCTGCAGCCCCACCGGCAGCCGCAGTAGAGGACGCTGCTGTGTTTTGCGACGCACTACGTTGGGTAGTTGTGGGCGGTGTGGCAGCCTGGCGTTGCTGCGTTACATTGGTAGACTGACGGCCAAAACTGGCGCCGCCACCAAATCGACGGGCTTCCGCATCGAACGAAATAGACACCATGGCAAACGTGCTGAAAGCCAGGAGCACACCCGCAAGATAGCGGGAGAAGCGACTAGACATATTTGTAGAGCTCCAGAGAACGATCGGGTGATCGAATTAAGTAAGACAATAATCTACTACAAATCTTACTAGAAGCTGAACATAAGCTCAACACAAATACATCAATTAACCCAGGTTCACGCCCTCGTGCAACGCAACCAGGCCCGCAGTTAAATTAAAGTACCGCACCCTATCAAGCCCCGCATCGCGCATCATTTGGGCTAATGTATCCTGATCGGGGTGCATACGGATAGACTCGGCCAAATAACGATAGCTTTCTTCATCTTTAGCCACATTTTTGCCCAGCCAGGGCAAAATGTTGAACGAATACCAGTCGTAAGCCGGTGCCAATGGTTTTGCCACGCGCGAGAACTCTAGCACCAATAATTTTCCACCCGGCTTTAGAACGCGTCGCATTTCAGACAACGCCACATCTTTGTGGGTCATGTTGCGCAGGCCAAATGCCACGGTTACACGATCGAAATAAGCGTTTGGAAACGGTAGCTTTTCTGCATCACAAACCGCAACCGGCGTGACCAGGCCTTTGTCTACCATTCGGTCGCGCCCTACCCGCAGCATAGAATCATTGATATCGGTTAACCACACCTGGCCAGACGGCCCCACTTTGCGTGCGAAGGCTTTGGCCAAATCACCCGTTCCGCCAGCAATATCAAGCACCTTCATACCAGGGCGAACATCGGCGCGGGCAATCGTAAAAGCCTTCCACGCCCGATGCAAACCAGCCGACATGAGATCATTCATGACGTCATAACGCTGGGCAACAGAATGAAAAACCTGGGCAACTTTGGCGGCTTTCTCGGCCTCGTCGACCGTTTTGTAGCCAAAATGGGTTTGACGCCCCGAGGGGGAGGAAGATGGTGTGCGATTCATAGCGCGTATCGTACTCCAACTGGCGTAAGCTCGCCAGCAAGCATCCACAATTAAGCGTGTAATTTCAGGCCTGCAACGAGCGTCACGAATTTTTCACAAACCTGTAACAATGAAGCCATAATATGGCAGGGTCTTTATTTAACCGCGAACCGTCATGAACACCACTATTCTTGTCGTTGAAGATGAACCTGCAATTCAGGAACTCATTGCAGTAAACCTGTCATTTGCCGGCCATAAAGTATTACGTGCTTTCGACGCCGAACAGGCGCAAACGCTTATCCGTGCAGAGTTGCCAGACCTTATTTTGCTGGATTGGATGCTGCCGGGCGCCTCGGGTATCACCTTAGCGAAACAACTGCGGTCCGACGAACGCACACGACAAGTGCCTGTCATTATGCTAACCGCCAAAGGGGCGGAGAACGACAAAATTGAAGGTCTTGAAGCCGGGGCCGACGATTACATTACCAAGCCTTTTTCACCCAAAGAGCTCATGGCGCGCATCAAAGCCGTGTTACGTCGCCGCGCTCCCCAACTCACCGACGACATTATTCAAATTGGCACGCTTATCCTCGACCCTACCACTCACAGGGTAACCGGTAACAGTACCGCCTTATCAATTGGGCCAACAGAGTTCCGCTTGCTACACTTTTTCATGACACATACAGAACGTGTGTTTTCCCGGTCGCAGTTACTTGACCAAGTATGGGGAGACCACGTTTTTGTAGAGGAACGTACTGTCGATGTACATATCCGCCGGTTGCGTAAAGCACTTGAGCCCAGCGGCCACGAAAACCACATTGAAACCGTGCGTGGTGCAGGTTATCGGTTTGCCGCACGCTTGCCCGACGCGCCAACCTGACAAAGCAGCAACAAGGCCCAACACCATGCAGAAAACTCTGATATCGCTCGCAGCCTGGATCCTGCTTGGCTGGGTTATTGGCAAGTGGATAGGCCCGACGGCAGGCTGGACAGTTCTTGCTGCAGGTTTAATTGGCATGATTTTGGTTAGCGGGGCCCAACTTTCTCAAATTCGAAAATGGGTTCGCAATATTCATACCCCTCCTCCCCCATCGGTCGGGCCATGGGACGAAATTCTGGCGCCCATCTACCGACAGTTGCGCAAAGACCGCCTGGAAATAGAAGAGCTTAACCGGCATGTTGCTGGCATTATGCTGGCGGCTGAGGCCTTACCCGACGGCGCCATTACGCTGAATGAAGAAATGCTAGTAACATGGTGCAACAAAACGGCCACCGAGCACGTTGGCCTAAATCTGGAAACCGACCGCGGCTTCAGTATTTTCAACATTTTGCGCACGCCGGAATTTCATGAATATGCGCAGCAATCGAAATGGCCCGAACCCCTGCTGCTTCATCTGGTACGCGAAGATCAGAACCGCGCAATTCTGGTTCAACTTACACCCTATGGCATTGGCCAGTACTTAATCGTTACGCGCGACGTCACACAACTAGAGAAACTGGAAACGACCCGTAAAGATTTTGTAGCCAACGTGTCGCACGAATTGCGCACACCGCTTACTGTTTTGGCAGGATTCCTGGAAACGCTGCAATCCATTCCCGCTGAACACATTGAACCGGAACAGCGTGAACACTACCTGAATTTAATGATTGACCAGGCCCAACGCATGCAAGCCATTGTGGCCGACTTGCTCACATTGTCGACGTTAGAATCATCGCCTTCCGTGTCGGGAGAGCCCGTGAATATGGCCGAAATCATCCACACGGCTTTGAATCAGGCGCGAATCTTATCGAAAGACCAGCACGTATTTGTAGAGAACATCGCCGATGATTTATACATACAAGGCAATGCATCGGAGCTTGCCTCGGCGGTAAGCAACTTGCTCACCAATGCTGTTCGCTATACCCCTAAAGACGGCACCATTACGGTAAGTTGGTATTTAACTGAAAGCGGACGAGCACATTACTCGGTACAAGACACGGGCATTGGCGTTGCCGCGCAAGATATTCCACGGTTAACCGAAAGATTTTATCGGGTCGACCGCGGCCGCTCACGTGCCACCGGCGGCACCGGCCTTGGCCTGGCTATTACAAAGCATGTCGCGATGCGTCATAACGCAGAGTTAACGATTAACAGCCGCCTGGGCGCAGGCAGCCTGTTCACATTGGCGTTTCCACCTTCCCGGCTTGTCGTGCCCGGTAGCCAATAACACGACAACCGATAACACGAAACGGCTTATACCAGCACGCGCTCAATACCGCCGGCATTCGCGGCTTTCACATAGTCTTCAAGCCAGGATTGGCCCAACACGTGGCGTGCCATCTCGACCACGATGTAATCGGCTTCCATACCGGTGTCACCTTCATAGCGCGACAACCCCTGCAGACACGAAGGACAGGAAGTCAGCATCTTCACATTGCCATCGTAACCATCGGAACGAATCTGGCCGGTGTTTTTCAATAGCTCTTCCTGTTTGCGGAAACGCACTTGGGTTGATACGTCGGGCCGCGATACCGCTAACGTGCCCGACTCACCACAACAACGATCGGTTTTGATTGTGTCAGTCCCAACAAGTGACTTCACCGTCTTCATAGGATCTTGCAGCTTCATGGGTGAGTGACAGGGATCATGATACATATAACGCATACCCGTCACGCCCTCGAGTTTGATATCTTTTTCAAGCAAATACTCGTGAATATCAATTAAACGGCACCCAGGAAAAATCTTTTCAAATTCGTAGCCGGCAAGTTGGTCGTAACAAGTACCGCAACTAACAACGACCGTTTTAATGTCGAGGTAGTTCAATGTGTTGGCCACACGGTGGAACAACACACGGTTGTCGGTAATGATTTTATCTGCCTTGTCGTACATGCCATTGCCGCGCTGCGGATAACCGCAACACAAATAACCCGGCGGCAAAACGGTTTGTACACCGGCATGCCACAACATGGCCTGGGTAGCCAGGCCAACCTGAGAAAACAGGCGCTCGGACCCACACCCCGGAAAATAAAACACGGCCTCCGAGTCAACGTGCGTTGAGCTGGGGTTACGAATAATGGGCACGTAGTTGGCGTCTTCAATATCGAGCAGCTTGCGTGCGGTTTGCTTGGGCAACCCACCCGGCATTTTCTTGTTCACGAAATGCACAACCTGCTCTTTAATGGGGGCTTTACCAATAGTGGCGGGCGGTTGTTGCGTTTGGCGGCGCGCCGGCACGCTGAACAGGTCGGCGGCAAAACGCTGCGCTTTGTAACCGATATCGACCATGGCCGTACGCGTTGCCTTGATCACACGCGGGTCTTTCGCATTCAGAAAGAACATGGCCGCCGTGGTACCCGGGTTGAACGACTTTTTGCCCATGCGACGCAACAAAGCGCGCATATCCATGGACACATTGCCGAAATCAATATCGACCGGGCACGGGTTATAGCACTTGTGACATACCGTGCAATGGTCGCCCACATCTTCAAACTCAGACCAATGCTTCAGGCTAATACCCCGACGCGTTTGCTCTTCATAAAGGAAGGCCTCGATAAGCAACGAGGTGGCCAGAATTTTGTTGCGCGGCGAATACAACAGGTTGGCGCGCGGTACGTGCGTTGCACAAACNGGCTTGCANTTACCGCAACGCAAACAGTCTTTAATAGCGGACGAAATGGCGCCAATTTCACTTTGCTGCATAATCAGCGACTCGTGNCCCAGCAGGTTGAAACTGGGTGTCCAGGCATGGCGCAAATCGGCGCCCGGCATGANCTTGCCGGCATTAAACCGCCCCTGCGGNTCAATTTGNCGNTTGTAGTCCTGGAACGGNTGTAGNTCTTCAGGNGTAAGAAACTCGTATTTGGTCAGGCCAATGCCGTGCTCACCGGAAATAACGCCATCCAGGTCGCGGGCAATTTTCATAATGCGCGCCACCGTTTCATTNGCCTCGCGCATCATTTCGTAGTTGTCGGAGTTCACCGGGATATTGGTATGCACATTGCCGTCACCCGCNTGCATNTGCANNGCAACGAACACACGGCCTTTCAATACCTCATCGTGAATCGANTGAATTTTGGCNAACACCGCCGCACANGCNGAACCNGCNAAGATGCGCTCCATATGGCTGCGCACTTCGGCTTTCCANGAAACACGNATGGTGCGATCTTGCATCACGTCGAACACACGNGCNTCGGGCTGCGTATCCAGGCGNTCTCGAAGCGCGGGCACCAAACTTTCCAAACCCAANNCCGGAANTTGCGANAACGCNTGCGACAAAGGCATGTCGAGGTTNTCAAGCAACCATACCCANCGCCGACGGGTTTCNGTNAACACTTCCANTGCGGCNTCGGTTCGCTCGCGCAACACCCCNGCGCGCATCATTTCAGCCTCTTCTGCNTCCTCGGTTTTACCNACCGGCAGGGCTTCGCTACCAAAAAACTGTTCAAGCTGGTCGAGCAAACGCAACTTGTTGCGCGTGGAAAGCTCGATATTGATTCGCTCAATGGCATCGGTGTACTCACCCATGCGGTTCAATGGGATCACGACATCTTCGTTGATCTTGAATGCATTTGTGTGGCGCGCAATGGCCGCGGTACGGGCACGATCGAGCCAGAACTTCTTGCGNGCTTCCGCGCTAACCGCAACAAACCCTTCCCCATGGCGCGAATTGGCCAGCCGCACAACCTCACTGGCAGCAGCTGCGACGGCGTTGGGGTCATCACCCACAATATCGCCGATAAGCACCATTTTCGGGAAGCCGCCGCGCTTGCTTTTGGTGGCATAGCCCACTGCACGCAAATAACGTTCATCCAGATGCTCTAACCCGGCCAGCAACGCACCTTGCTGCTTGCCTTCACCATCCAGGTATTGCTTGATTTCCACAATTGACGGAATAGCATCACGCGCCTGGCCGAAAAACTCCATGCACACTGTGCGCGTTTCACCTGGCATACGGTGCAACACCCAGCGGGCCGACGTAATAAGGCCATCGCAACCTTCTTTTTGCACCCCCGGCAAACCGGCCAGGAATTTGTCGGTGACGTCTTTACCCAGGCCTTCCTTNCGAAACTTGCGCCCTTCTATGCGCAACGTTTCCGACTTCAACAAACGCTCGCNCGGCGCNCGGCTGCCGTCGAACCATTTGATGTCGAACTGAACCTCTTCGACATCGTGAATCTTGCCCATATTGTGGTTTACACGTGTGACTTCAAGCCAATTCCCTTGCGGGTCGACCATACGCCACCATGCCAGGTTATCAAGTGCCGTACCCCAAAGCACGGCCTTTTTCCCGCCGGCATTCATGGCCACATTACCGCCAACACACGAGGCGTCGGCCGACGTGGGGTCAACAGCAAACACCAGGCCGGCCTCATCGGCAGCATCGGCTACCCGGCGGGTTACAACGCCGGCCCCGGCCANCACGGTGGCNACNGGCTGCTCAAGNCCCGGCAGTGTNATNTGCTCAACCGCTTCCAGCTTGTCGAGTTTTTCGGTATTAATAACCACCGAGCGCCAGGTAAGCGGAATGGCGCCGCCCGTATAACCCGTGCCACCCCCACGCGGAATAATGGTNAGNTCCAGNTCGATACAGGCGCGCACCAACGGCGCCATCTCGGCNTCGGTATCNGGNGTTAAAACCACAAANGGGTACTCAACACGCCAGTCGGTNGCGTCGGTAACATGCGAAACGCGCGACAGNCCGTCGAACTTGATGTTGTCGCGCGCGGTTACNTTGGCCAGGCGCTTCATGACCTTTTTGCGCAATGCCCGTGTTTGCTCGAACTCAAGCTGNAANGCGCTNACNGCGCCACGAGCCGCCTGCAGCAANAACACGACTTTGTTGTCGCGTTCGGGGTCACCCGCATCGCGACGCTTGTCAATTTCGCCCAGCCGGTGCGTCATGGCTTCTACCAGCATCGCAAGGCGTTTGGGGTTATCGAGCAAGTCNTCCTGCAAATANGGGTTNCGCTTNACNACCCAGATATCGCCCANCACTTCGAACAACATNCNNGCNGANCGACCNGTTTTNCGNTCNCCNCNNANNTCNGTNANCCANGACCAGGCCTCTTCACCCAANAANCGNGAAACAATNTCNCGATCGGAAAAAGAGGTGTAGTTNTATGGAATTTCACGNANACGCGGTGCGTCGTNTGACGGCAAATTCGCAAGCANTTGGCTGGCAATAGGGGCGTTCATNGNGTCGCNGTCAGGTAATAAATTTGGGTTAACCCTCAGTTTACTTCATCGGTCAAGCCAGCGACGGCGCTACCCCCCCGATGACACCCATAAAAATGCCCACCCTACCGCTAAATAGCGCAGAAACTTGCCCAAAGCAATAAAAAACAGGCATGGCCAGAAGGGTAAACGCATGCCACCCGCGACAGCACAAAGTGGGTCGCCAATAACCGGCAACCAGGAAAAAAGCAGCGCTAC
>NZLH01000026.1 GCA_002694155.1 Pusillimonas sp.
TGAATGATGCGGTCGCGATCACGTTGGAACTCGCTGCGCCCGGTGGGCGGTGCCTCGTGGTATCTGCGCCCGCGTGATTGTTCAGGTGTGCCGGCGTAGGGTGCTAAACCCGACATGCAGTCTCCTAAAGGGCCGGTACGGCAGTTTTATGTAGCACGTCGCGCACAATATTCAGGGGGGCGCTTTGCACAACCGCTTTACCAATTTCTGGCAATAATACAAAACGAATTTGCCCGCCTTCTGCTTTCTTGTCGACCTGCATCAGTTCTATCCAGCGTTCGGTGCCCAGGTTGGGCGGTTTTAGTGGGCAACCAATAGCGTGGACAATATGACGGATGCGTTCTACCGCAGCCGTTTCAAGCCCTACAGTATGAGCCGACAATTCGGCAGCCTGGGCCATGCCACAACCCACTGCTTCACCGTGCAGCCAGTCGCCATAACCTAGCCCCGCTTCAATGGCATGGCCAAAGGTATGCCCATAATTCAAAATGGCACGCAAGCCCGATTCGCGTTCATCTTCACCTACTACATAGGCTTTGCATTCGCACGAGCGCTGAATGGCATAAGAAATGGCGTCTTCGTCCAGCGCTTTCAGGGCCTTTACATTGGCTTCGCACCAGCTGAAAAAGTCGGCGTCGATAATAAGGCCGTATTTGATGACTTCGGCCAGGCCGGCGGCAATTTCCCGTTCGGGAAGGGTGTGTAGAACGTGTGTGTCAATTTCAACCGCCACGGGCTGGTAAAACGCACCAATCATGTTCTTGCCCAAGGGGTGGTTAATGCCGGTTTTACCGCCCACAGAGGAGTCGACCTGGGCCAGCAATGTGGTGGGCACCTGTAAAAACCGAACGCCACGCATGTAGCAAGCGGCTGCAAACCCAACCATATCGCCAATGACGCCGCCACCTAATGCAACCAGCATGCATTTGCGGTCGAAACGATTTTCCAGCAAGGCATCGAAAATCGTTTGCAAAGTTTGCCAGTTCTTGTGGGCCTCGCCATCGGGCAAAATAACTTCAATAATACGTTTGCCTGTTTGTGCCAGCGCATCACGCGCAGTGCGCAAGTAAAGATCACCAACCGTTGGGTTAGTGATAATGGCAATGGCGGTAACGTTTTCAGGTACGCTTTCGTGCAGCTTTTGCAACCGCCCGGGCCCAATGTGAATAGGATACTGCCCACCAGGGGTGTTAACTTGAACAGTGGTCATGGGTGTAACTTTGTAAAAGGTGAACCAAAGACTGCACGGCCTGCGCAATAGGCATGCTGCCTGTGTCGAAGGTTAGGTGCGCAACTTCATTGTATAAAGGGGTGCGAAGGGTAAGGAGTTCGTTCAGTCGGGCGCGTGGGTTCGGGGTTTGAATAAGGGGGCGTTGCTTGTCTTTTGCAATACGGCGGTACAATTCTTCCTCACGGGCGCGCAAGTAAATGACAATGCCTTGTTCTTTTAGTACCCGGCGGTTTTCCGGGGCCAGTATTGCGCCGCCACCGGTTGCCAAAACTACATTGCGTTGTGCAGCATACTCGTTAAGCATGGCTGTTTCGCGTTTGCGGAACCCTTCTTCACCTTCAACCTCAAAGATATGGGAAATGGGTACACCGCAGCGTGCTTCAATGGCAAGATCAAGGTCAATAAACTCGCGCCCAAGGGCTCGTGCCAAGGCCCGGCCAATGGTGGTTTTGCCGGCCCCCATCATGCCCACCAAAAATATGGGGGTGTCGTGTGGCAGCGACGGGTTGGCCACGCGTGTATTGCCAGAACTGGAAGTGTCATTCATTCTAGTATTATCCCATTAGCCCAAACCCAATTGGATGCTGTGCTGCATTAAACTGTTACATAAACTTAATGCGCAAATCATAGTCTGATTCAACATAGACTTAAAATCGTCGGTAATGAGCTCATCAAAAAAATCTACCAAAGCGTCGACCCCTCCGAACCACTGGTTTCGACGCTTCTTTCTTAAAAGTGCTGTTTTTGTAGCAGGGCTGGGCCTATGCGGCGCCTTGTTAGGTTCGCTGGCCCTGGCGCTGGCCTGGCCTAACTTGCCTGACCTTAGCGCCATGATCGACTACAAACCGCGCGTACCGCTGCGTATTTATACGGCAGATAAAGTCCTTATTGGCGAATTCGGTGAAGAGCGGCGTAACGTATTGCGGTTCGACGAAGTGCCCGATGTCATGAAATCGGCCATTCTGGCTGCCGAAGATGACCGTTTTTACGAGCATCACGGTATCGACTGGATGGGCGTAGGCCGTGCGGTGTTGGCGAATATTTCTAATATGTCCAAGTCGCAGGGGGCCAGCACAATTACCATGCAGGTGGCGCGTAATTTCTATTTGTCGTCGGAAAAAACCTACACCCGCAAGTTCTACGAACTACTGCTAACCTTCAAAATTGAAGCCACGCTAACTAAAAACGAAATTCTCGATCTGTACATGAACCAGATTTATCTGGGGCATCGTTCGTACGGGTTTGCCGCTGCGGCGCGCACTTATTTTGGCAAGCAATTGCAAGATATCACCTTGGCCGAGGCGGCCATGTTGGCGGGGATTCCAAAAGCGCCCTCGCGCACCAACCCAATTTACAGCATGCCTCGCGCCAAAGAGCGCCAGCGCTATGTACTTAACCGCATGTTGTCGTTGGGCTATATCAACCAGCAAGAGTACCAAGACGCAATTGATCAGCCTATTATTTTGAAGTCGGCCCCAGGTACGCCAATGGGGGGCTATGCCATTCATGCTGAATATGTGGCCGAACTGGCGCGACGCCTGCTGTTTACGGTGTATCAAGACGATGTTTATTCGCGTGGTTTGAACGTATACACCACGATTGATTCCAAAGAACAAGAGGCGGCTTACGAGTCGGTGCGTGCAGGTGTGCTCGATTACACCCGGCGTGCCCGCTACCCTGGTCCGGAAGAAACCGTTGATTTGCCCGAGGGTATAGAAAACGACACCGAGCGCTTTAACGAAATTATTGATCAGGTGCAGGAAAAGTATCGCGATAGCGACGACCTTTTAGTTGGCGTTGTGTTGTCGGCCAGCCCCGATAAAGTGGTGGTTGCCCGTTCTCCTGAGCAAGTCGTGGAAGTAACTGACAAGTCCGCGTTGAAAGTGGTGGCGCGCGGTTTGGTGAAGAACGCCAAGGCACCGGAAAAAATTGAGCGTGGCTCGGTTGTTTATATTCGCGATACAGGCGAATACTGGGAATTGTTGAATATGCCGTCTGTCGAGGCCGCCTTTGTGGCGTTGCGTCCGCAAGACGGGGCAATTCGCGCGTTGGTGGGCGGTTTCGGGTTTGAAGAGCATTTCAACCGTGTGACACAGGCATGGCGCCAGCCGGGTTCGGCCTTTAAGCCGTTTATTTATGCTGCCGCACTCGAGCGGGGCCTGACACCGGCTACGCAGGTGTCCGACGAGCGTTTTCGTTTAACGGCCGAGCAAACCGGCTCGCGCGCCTGGGAACCCAAGAATTACGGTAATGATTACGAACCTATGCTTACCATGCGTCAAGGTTTGTACCGTTCCAAGAATATGGTTTCCATTCGCATTATGCAGGCTATAGGCCCGCAATACGCGCAAGATTACATTACGCGCTTTGGTTTCGATAAGGCCCGCAACCCTGCCGTATTGCCGCTGGCGCTGGGTGCGGGTGGCGTTACTCCATTGCAGCTTGCCGGGGCGTATACCGTGTTTGCCAATGGCGGTTATCGCGTTCCGCCTTATCTTATCGACCGTGTCACCGATAGCGACGGCAAGGTGCTGATGCAGGCAAGGCCGGTTGTTGCAGGCGACGCGTCGGCCCGGGTTATCGACCCACGCACCGCCTATGTGATGAACGATATGCTTCGCGGTATTGCACGGCAAGGTACGGCGGCCCGGTTGGCGCGCGATCTTGGTCGTGCCGATGTGGGCGGTAAAACCGGTACCACCAACGATTCTCACGACGCCTGGTTTGCCGGCTTCACGCCGGAAATTGTAGGCGTGGCCTGGATGGGTTTCGATCAACCCCGTTCTTTGGGGTCACGCGAAACAGGGGGCGGCGCCTCATTGCCCATATGGCTGGGTTATATGAAAGAAGCCTTGGATGGCGTTCCGGTTTCCGAGCCGGGCCCGCCACCCGATGGTTTGATTCGTGAAAATGGCGAGTTCTACTTTGCCGAATTCCCGCCGGGTAAGGCCGTAGCCCGCGTAGGCTTGCCATCCCCAGAGGAAATGATGCTGAACGGGCAATTTCCTGAAGACATGCAGCCTGTGGGTTCAGGCGGTGAAAACGATGGCATTGGCGCCCTGTTGAATCAGCTAACCGGGGGCGGCGCTAATGATTCTGAAGGGGCACAGCCCCAGCGTATTCAGTTTTAGACGTTAAGGCCCCGGTACTAAACCGTGACTTTAATGGGTTTACCGCTAATTTCTGAACAAATTTGCGAAAGCGTTTCGGCCATGTTGGGGCCGCCGCGTGTGTCAACCCATTTTTGCCCGTCGAAGCGGTAATGGAAGCCACCTGTTCGCGCCGCCACCCACATTTCTTTCATGGGCGCCTGGCTGTTAACAACGACTTGAACGTCGTTGTTAAAAATAATGGTTAATACGTTGCCGTTGCGATTGGCGTCGATATCAAGATCATAAAGCGAGGCCCAGTCGTCGGCCTGGCTTTCCAAGTGGTCAAGAATGGCTTCACTGCGTGCAAGAAATTCTGATTCGTTCATAATGACTACCTGTAACTTTTGGAGTGATTCATGCGAGCGTCTTTAAAACAGGCTCCCACGTTAACATCGTTAACTCGCATTGTAGCCAGCATTGTATTGTTATGTGGGGTTGCTGCGTGTGGTTACAAAGGGCCACTAACCCAACCGCCCCCCGCACCACCCGATGCCTCGCTTACAACCCCGCCGCCGCCACCCGACAACATAAGTGAAGAACCCGCTACGCGTTAACCCTTGTGTTTTATTTGCACGGCTCACCCGGTTCATTGCTATTATTAGGCGCGCTTAAGGCATTGTTACCTGTAATTTATACCTTCAAATAACTGTAGACCGTTTCAACGCATGACTGTTTCCCCCCATTTCAATTTTAAGCAAGGCGTTTTGCATGCCGAGGGGGTACCGCTTACCCTGCTTGCCCAGAAGTTTGGTACACCGCTATATGTTTACTCGTTGCAGGCATTGAAAGATGCATGGGCGTCTTATGCCGATGCGGCCGCGGGGCGCAATGTACTGGTATGTTTTGGCATGAAGGCTAATTCAAATCTTGCCGTGTTGAACGAATTCCGCAAGTTGGGCGCGGGTTTCGATATTGTTTCGGGTGGCGAGTTGGCACGTGTTTTGGCAGTTGGCGCCGATCCCGGCAAAATTGTTTTTTCGGGTGTAGGCAAGCAGGCGTGGGAAATGCGGGCTGCGCTGGAAGCCGGGGTAAAGTGTTTTAACGTCGAGTCAGAGCCCGAGCTTGATCGCCTGGCACAAGTGGCCGTTGAAATGGGCAAAGTCGCGCCGGTGTCGTTGCGGGTGAATCCCGATGTCGATGCACAAACGCATCCTTACATCTCTACCGGGTTGAAAGAAAACAAGTTTGGCATTGCTATTCAAGATGCGCCAGCCGTTTACGCTCGGGCTACCAGCATGCCTGGCCTGAAAGTGGTGGGGCTCGACTGCCACATTGGTTCCCAAATTACCCAGGTTAGCCCTTACCTAGACGCCCTGGACAAGCTACTAGTGTTGGTGCGCCAGCTACAAAGCCAGGGTATTCAAATTGAGCACCTGGATTTGGGTGGTGGTATTGGTATTCGTTATACCGATGAAACCTTGTTGTCGCCCCGTGTTTTGCTCGACAAGGTTTATGCCCGTTTGCAGGCAGAACAACTGGATGACCTGCAAATTGTGTTGGAGCCAGGCCGTTCATTGGTGGGCAATGCCGGTGTGTTGTTAACGCAGGTTGAATACTTGAAGCATACCGAGGCGCGCAATTTCGCCATTGTGGACGCGGCCATGAACGATTTGCTGCGCCCAACACTTTACGACGCCTGGCATGACGTCGAGCCGGTACACCAGCCTGCATCGTCGGCACAAGTGGCTACCTACGATATTGTTGGCCCTATTTGTGAAAGCGGTGATTGGCTGGCAAAAGGCCGCGCTTTGGCCCTGAAACAAGGCGACCTGCTGGCTATTATGTCGGCTGGTGCCTATGCTTTTACCATGGCCAGCCAATACAACACCCGGCCACGTCCGGCCGAGGTCATGGTCGAAGGCACCGCCTTTCATGTAGTGCGCCCGCGCGAGGAACTTGCTGATTTGTTTGCTTCCGAGAGAACACTGTAGATGACGTTCCTGGACAACCTGGCTGGTTCGGAGCTTCTGTTCGCGCTAACCGTGTCGGTGTTGCTTGTTTTTGTTTTGGTGGTCAGTAACCGCTGGGCCGAGCGGCGTAGCCGCTTGCGCTCGCAAGCCGAACTGCAACGTGTATACAGTGTGGCGCCAATTGGCATGTTTTCGCTTTCAATGGAAGGCAAGCTCACCAACGTAAACAAAGTGCTGCGAGAAATGCTCGACATCCCCGAGCTGGATGATCACTATGGGCTGTGGGAAAACCATTTTGGTCGGCAAGCCTGGATTCGCTTGGTGAATGCACTTGAAATGGACGGCCAGGCAGAGCTTGAAATTTATAACTTGCGGCACGAGCCCCACATACCACGTCGATCGTATTTGGTTAAAGCCGTCCTCGAGGCCGACCGCATTGAAGGCTCTTTGCAAGATATAACCGGCCATGCCGACACCATTTCAAAGCTGCGCTTGCAAGCCAATCGTGACCCTTTAACCGATGCCTTGAACACGAAGGGAATCGACCTTCAGTTGGCCGATAGCCTGCGACGGCTGGAAGAGGGCGAGACGTTTGTATTGGGTTACCTTGAGTTGAACTCATTGAAAACCGTTAATAACTTGTACGGCAAATCCGCCGGCGACGACGTTTTAAAGCAAATATGCGAGCGCGCCCGTCATTTGTTGGGGGTAGATGGTCAACTGGGCCGGCTGACAGGTTCGGAATTCCTGATTTTCTTTGTGAACGTGGGCCTCGAGAAGGCGCGCAAATTGTGCCAGTCGATACTGGATGATTTGCACGATCAGCCTTGCCTTGTGGGGGCTACGCCATTCCGTTTCAAGGCATCGTTAGGCTTGGTGGGTATTGAGCCTGCGCAAATCGATGCCCACGATGCCGTTTTGGTAGCTAAAAGGGCTGCACGTGAAGCGCGCGAATCGGGTTTGAATCATGTGGTTGTGCATCAGCACAGCGCCGAGGCGTTGTCGGAACAAAGCCAGGAGCTGCGCCTGTTGCGTAAGTTCAGTAGCGGTTTCGATGTCACCGGTTTCTCGGTGGTGATGCAGCCCATTATGTCTTTGAAAGACCCTTTTGGTTCCTTGAATTTCGAGGTGCTGTTGCGCATGCATGACCCCAAAGGCGCACTGGTTCCAACAGGCAAAATCATTTCGGCGGCTGAAGAAAGCGGCATTATGCCGCTTATCGACCATTGGGTGGTTAGTACCACCCTGCAATGGCTGCACAATAACCAGCACCGGTTGGAAAACACCGAGTTTGTGTGTGTGAACTTGAATGGTATGTCATTGAACGATGACTCATTTGTGGAAATGTTCTTCGCCTTGTTCAATCGATATGGTCATGTTGCGCGCAAGCTGCTTATAGAAATTACGGAAAGCGTAGCCGTGAAGGACATGGTGCGCACACGTGGCTTTATCTCGCGTGCCCAGGAAAAAGGCGCCAAAGTCGCGCTGGACGATTTTGGCGCGGGTTATACCTCGTTTGCTTACCTTAAGCAATTACCGGCCAACGCCCTGAAGATTGACGGCGCTTTCATTTGCAACATGAATGATCACCCCACCGATGTGGCCATTGTGCGCGCAATTGTGACGTTGGCAAAAAGCCTGAATATGGTCAGCATTGCCGAATGGGCCGAAGACCTGGCCACCTTGCGAACCCTGAAGGAATTGGGTGTGGACTACGTACAGGGTTATGTCATTGCACGCCCGCAATCGCCGGAACTTATTCCGTACGCACTGAACAGTGCCGGGTTTATTGAAGACCAGAAAACCCGGCAGTATTTAAGTTATGGGCAGCCTGACGCGCATATTGTTTAATCTAATTATTCAGTGTGGTGGTTCATGCATTATCTTAAACCCCCGCCAGCTTGAACCAGCGCTGTATTAATGATGAGTCAGCTTAAAGTTGCATGGTTTTAAAGCCGGGCAATCACTTCGTCTGTGCTAAGTACGTCACCAAAATAAAGCATCCAGGCTTGCAGGGCGAACTCGTGTTCCTGGGGTGTAAATGCCGATAGTGCATCGTGCACCATAATACTGCGGTAGTTCAGCATCATCGCATTACGGGCGGTCGATTCGCAGCATACGTTGGTGGTGGTGCCACCAATTAACACATTCTTTACGCCCTTTTCTTGTAACACTTCATGCAAGTTCGATGAATTGGGTGCCAACGCGCTGTAATAGCGTTTAACCACGCGNGTNTCGGTNGGNGCGNCNTCNAGTTCGGCAGCCAGCTCNTANCCNGGGTGGTCNNCCGACATTTCCGTTAANCGGCGTTGGCTCAGTTCNGGTTTCAGCATGTCNTGATGAAAATGCGCCCAGAATGTGTCGGCATTATCGGCGCAGGTTTGCACCCAAATAACATGGCCGCCCGCTTTACGCAGCGCGTTGGCCAGCTTGTTCACGGCAGGGAANGTGGCNGGNGCCGCTTTGCATTCNCCCATATAACCCGGNTGGGTGAAAAAGTTCTGCAAGTCTACAACCACAAAGGCCGTTTCTTCCGGTTTGAAGTGGTCGTAGGCGTGCAGTTTTCCCTGGCGGGCAATGACCCGGTCGGTGACCCATTTTGGGAATTCCATAAAAGCTCCTTCAGGGCCGTTTGAGCCAAGACGAGTCCTGCGCGTTCAGGTTATTTCGGCATCTGCGTCTTGAGCGGCCAATTTTTCAACAATACGACGTGCCGATATTGAGCCGCCATCTGCTCTGATACTGACCTCCGGTATAGCGCGATCATCGGTTTCAATTAATACTTGTTGCGCTTCGATCACTTCAACATCTTCCATGAACGTCTTAAGTATTTGGTCTTTTATGATCTCATCCAACTCTTCGTTCTCAAGATCAAAACAACGCGTGACTGTCCAGAAATAAAGTGTGTTTCGTTCGTCAACCGGTGTAAGGGAGTTCAAGGAAAACCAACGCATACCTTGTTCAANATCGTCCACCCCNGTAGGGTAACCNCGCGCNTCAATGGAGATATGCGCAGGCGCCTGAAAGCGAATNATTTGCCAGCGATCNATATTNCCTTCGAAGCCGCGCACCCGTTTGAANANGGGCGGTGGTGGGGTGTTCTCCATGATTCTTTTCACGTGNACTTCATGGCCATNNAGTTGNTATTCCATTGGNGTNTCAGCAACGGCGGAATTACCAATGGTTTTTCCGTGTACGTAAGTTTCATGCGTCAGGTCGAGCAAATTGTCGGTAAGAAGCTGATAGTTTGCTTTAACTGGGATACAGCCACCCAGCGCTTTCCAGCCTGGGCTATCGTTGTACTCAAACGCAGGAAGTAATGACTCGTCGGCCTCGTCGGGCTGGCCCATCCAGATCCAAATCCATTGCCATTTTTCCACGACTTTATAACGTCTTAAGCTCAATGCGCTGGGTACTTTTTCTTGCCCGGGAACCCGCACACAATTGCCTTGGCAGTCGAAGGTGATNCCATGGTACGCGCACTGGACATCATCACCCACCAGGTTACCTTTCGATAGTGACGCGCGCCGGTGGGGGCAGCGGTCGTGCAGCGCAACGACTTCCCCGGCTTGTGTGCGATAGAGCACAACCGGTTCGCCGGTAATCCATTTTTGCACAAGATGATGGCCGATTTCATCAGCCCAGGCGGCGGCATACCATCCATTCTTTATAAACATTGTTATCTCCTTCTCTAAAATTCTGTAAATAATGCGATTTCAATCAATTGTGTTGAACAGCTTTTATTCTTTTGGTTACGTTGAGATTCGGGTCGGTTTAAGTTAGCGGCATCCGGATAACGGGCTTGATTGCTACTCCNGACTCCATGTCTTCAACGGCCTGATTAATGTCGGCAAAATCGTAGAACCGAATGAGCCGGTCGAAGGGAAAGCGCCCTTGTTTGTATAGTTCGATCATCTGCGGGATAAAAATGTCCGGTACGCTGTCGCCTTGGTGAACGCCGCGGACCGTGCGTCCGCCCAATACCATTTGCAAAATATTAATGTGGGCATCGGCGCCTTTGGCTGTATTGATGAGGGCGCACACACCACGTGGTGTCATGTGGCCTACAGCCTCTTTAATAATGCCNAGNTGGCCAGTTGTGTCGACCACATAGTTCAGGCCCTGTGGGGCAATCTCACGAATGCGGGCAAAGGTGTCTTCTTCGGAGCCGTTAATGGTGTGTGTGGCTCCCAGCTCTTTTGCCAANGCCAACCGCGAGGCCTGGGTGTCGAGCGCAATAATGGTCGCCGCGCCGCACAAATGAGCGGCCATAACGGAAGCCATGCCCACTGANCCTACGCCCAGCACGCCAATTTTGCTTCCTGCGCGGACCTTCAAGGCGTTAATGACGGTTGAGGCACCGGTTTGAATGCCGCACCCCAACGGGCCCAGCAACTCAAGCGGTACCGATGAGTCAACAGGAATAACATTGCGTTCGGTGCAGATGCTGTAGGTGGCAAAAGAAGACTGGCCAAAGAAATGACTATGGATTTGTTCACTACCTTTACGTAATGATGTTGTGCCGTCGATGCGCTTGCCGGAAAATGCATGTCGGCCCAAGTATTGGCAATAAGCAGCGTCGCCCTGGATGCAGCTCAGGCAGTTGCCGCAAGAATCGAAGGTTATAACAACCGGATCGCCAGGCTTTACTTTTTTAACTGAATCACCCACCTTTTCAACAATTCCCGCGCCTTCATGCCCGAGCACGGTGGGCTTGGGCGTGAATCCGTCGGTATTGCGCATATTGACATCGGTGTGGCAGATACCCGTGGCGACGATCTTGACCAATACTTCATTTGGCCGCGGAGCCTCAAGCGCAAGTTTTTCAAGNGAAAATGGTTGCTGCGTTTCACGACAGACAGCGGCGGTGATTTCCATAGTCATGACGTTTTAGTTTCAAAATAAAAATGCTTGGTACGCATAAAATCGTACATGCCTTCGAGACCGTGCAGCTTTCCATATCCGCTGTCGCCATATCCACCCGTTTCNGCTTCGGCAAACAGGCGGTTGTGNGTATTGCACCAGACATTGCCAAAGTTCAGTTTCGAGGCCATGCGCCGGGCCAGGAAAAGGTCTTGTGTCCATACGCTGGACGCAAGGCTATAGCGNGTGGCGTTGGCGCGGTNGATGGCTTCGGCTTCGTCGTGGAAACGCTCCAGCACCANNAANGGNCCNAACANCTCNTCTTGAATGAAAGGCGAGGCAAGGTCGTCGACTTCGATCAGGCTGGGCGTAATGAAGGCGCCGTTGGCCAGCTCNCCNTCGGGAATTTGNCCTTTTACAATGACGCGNGCTTCTTTTTCCGCACGCTCCACCAGCTTGGCTATGCGGTCGCGGTTGGCAGTATCAATGAGGCAGCCCATTTGTGAGGCAGCGTCATTGCCCGGCCCCACTTTAATGCTTTGCAAGGCCTGGGCCAATTGGGTTTTGAATGCGTCGTAAATGGCGTCGTGTACCAATACACGCGTAATGGCGGTGCATTGTTGCCCGGCCAGCACCGTTGCGCCTGCCACCACACCGCTAACGGTTTTGGCCATGTCGCAGTCGGGGAAGACCAGGGCGGGGGCTTTGCCCCCCAATTCCAGTGACAACCGCTTTAACGAAGGTGAGGTTGATTCGGCAATCAGTTTGCCCACGTGGGAAGAGCCCGTAAAGCTGATGACGTCGACATCCAGCGATTCGCACAGGTGCTGTGAAACGGCAATGCCGGACTCGATAACCGAGTTCACAATGCCGGCGGGGATGCGTTCGTCGTTGGTCAGGCACTCAAGAGCGAGGTTATGCGCGGTGCTGGTTTGAAAGGCGGGCTTGATAACAACGGAGCACCCTGCGGCTAACGCCGGCGCGAGCGATCGGACCAACAATAGCAAGGGCGCGTTCCAAGGCAGGATAATGGCGGCAACGCCGGCAGCTTCGCGATCGAGTATGGAGAACGCGCCGGGCTCGACCTCGAGATTGCGTCCGTACTGAGTGCGGGCCAACCCAGCATAGTACTTAAGCTCGGACACACTGCCCATCACTTCGCCCATGGCTTCGCGATGCAGTTTGCCATTTACAGTAACCAGCCAATCGGCTATTTCAGCTTTGCGCGCTTCCATACGGGCGGCAAAGTCAAAAAGTATGTCGGCACGCAAACGGGGGCTGTTTCGCCAGTTGGTTTCATCGAAGGCGCGTCGTGCAGCCGCGACCGCAGCCAGTGCTTCTGCTTCGGTGCCGTCGCAGTAGTCGTAGGCATGTTCATTGGTAGCTGGGTTGACGCCCTTTTTAATGTTGCCGGCACCCGATACGGCTGATGTCCATTTCCCGTCGATATAATGTTGCGCGAGTTTCATACTAAACGACCTCTTTACGTAAATCTTCTACTTTGAAACCCGCGACGCTTTTGTATTTGTTGGAAATCGAGGCGAGTTCATTCTGACTGATGTAGTCATCAAGGTTTTTGAAGGGCTTGCCGCCTGTGCGGTCGTGCACTTCTTTAAGAATCGTGTCAGGCGGAGCTACTCGATTCATGAGTACTACCTCAGTGGTAGCTTTGACCCNAATCCGATCGTATTCTGACAAGGCTTTTTCGGTTAAGCCGTGCTGTTGAAGCTGTTCAGTCAGGCAGGGCGCATCGAGAATNGCTTGACCTGCACCATTGGAGCCTCGCGGCACCATAGGGTGCGCTGCGTCGCCCAGCAGGCTTATTCGACCAAAGCTCCAGCGCGGAAGGGGGTCTTGGTCGACCATGGGGTATTCCAGAATTTGCTCAGTTTTTTCAATCATGGCTGCCACGTCGAGCCAATCGAAATGCCAGTCGGAAAACGCGGGGAAAAAGTCNTCCANTCGGCCTCTTCCATTCCAATCACGTTTGGCCGGGTATGGCGCTTCAATTTCGGCGACCCANTTAATCAACTGGTTGCCTTGTTCGTCGATGTTGTTGCGAACAGGGTAAATAACCATTTTCCCAACTGACAACCAGCCTGCCCGTACCATACTGGCGCCGCTAAGGAAGGGTTTCATGGGGGTTGTGCCACGCCACATATTTACACCTGAATAGCGCGGTGCGCCTTCATTTGGGTAAAGCTGTTTNCGGATGATCGAATGAATACCATCACAACCGATAACAATTGAACCCTTTACATCGACCTTGNTTCCGTCGGGGTGCTCGAAGTGAACAATGACACCCTCATCGTTCTGTGTCGCCCCAGTGCAACGATGACCAAGATGAATGGCGTCGCGTCCGATGCGCTCATGTACGGTGTCGATCANGATGTTTTGCAGGTCACCNCGNTGNATNGAAAACTGNGGCCANCTGTACCCGGCNTCGATACCTGAGGGNTCNCTNTACACGAATTGTCCGAANTTATTAAAAAAGACAGATTCTTTCGTTNTGATNGCNNCTTGGGATAANGCAGGCACTAGCCCGAGGCTNTCGAGNACTTTGACTGAGNGGGGCAGGAGATTGACGCCCGCGCCTAAAGGTTTGATTTCCGGGACCGATTCAAACAGCGCGCATGAGAACCCTGCTTGATGCAAGTTAAGGGCGAGTGTGAGNCCACCGATTCCGGCACCCACAATGACGACATCATACTTTTTGTCCATTGTTCAATTTCCTAATCAAGTGGCGGGTGTTGCCGCTTCACGCTTTTTATGTAGAAAGTGCAGGCCTGTGAGAATGGCCATGAGTATGACGCCGACCACGTCAGTCCATCCTGCATCTGAGAAGGTATCTGCAGGAATTAACATGAGGAGTCCCGCGACCATAAACAAGATTCGATAACCACCATTGACGGCGGTCGAAAAATAGCCGACAACNGCAACTGTTCCTGCCAAAATGCCTATGGAGGCAGTGGTAACGGTCCATAGTACTGACGTCATCGTGCCTTCCATAAGTAAACTNGGCGAGAGGGCGAAAAGGAAAGGGACAATATAGGAGCACCATCCNACTCTNGTTGCGGCCCAACCGGCTTTGGAGCCGTCACACCCGGCAATATTGGCNGCAGCAAAGGCGGCAATTGCCACAGGAGGTGTAACCATGGACATCATCCCAAAGTACATGACGAACATNTGGGAAGCCATCGGTGANATTCCTGCCTCAATCAGGGCGGGTGCGATGAGTGTGGCAAGCAGGATATAGACCCCGACTGTCGGCATTCCCATACCCAGAATAATTGCAATAACGGCCGTCATGAGCAGGAGTATGAGAATGCTATCGCCACTNACGGCCAAAAGTTGCAGNGTGAGTCCGAANGCNAGNCCCGTTAAATTTAACGTTCCAATGACNAGCCCNGCTGCGCCGGCAATGATAAGAATATCGATCGAGGCGCGTCCNGTGTTAATNGCAGCTAATAACAGTTCTTTGATNGGTGTGCGTTGNTTNTTATANCCGAACGNCAAGTTGAAAATAATCAATAATGCTGAAGCTTGCAGNGCGGCATACTCTACCGCGACNCCGTAAAACATGATNCCTAAGACCAAGATGACGAAAGGGATAGGGAAGTACCATCCATGNCGCAANACTTCTTTAAGCGCCGGNAGGCGATCCATCGGNTCGCCTTTAATNCCTAGCTTAGCNGCNGCCAGGTCNACTTGAATGAAAAGTGCCAAGTAATATANAAATGCAGGAATAAAAGCTGCTATCANTACTGACGCGTAGGACACCTGCAGTAATTCGGCCATTAGAAAAGCCGTTGCACCCATTACGGGAGGGGCGAGTTGCCCACCTGTNGAGCCGACGGCTTCAATGGCGGCNGCGGTGTGACTTGGGAAGCCTGATCGCTTCATCATNGGAATGGTGACAACNCCNACAGCGGCGACGTTTGAGACGGCACTNCCGGAAATCATGCCAAAAAGNGCNGAACCTGCNACGGAAATTTTTGCAGANCCGCCTCTGTAGCGACCCATCATGGCCATTGCCAAATCNGCAAAAAATTGTGAGCCGCCGGTTACNGCCAGTATNTGGCCCATAAGGGTNAANGGGATAACNACAATGATNGCAATGGCNANGGTTTGNCCCANNACGGCATTCGTGTCCATCCCTAGATAAACNAGTANGCGTGTGAAGTCGANCGGTCTNCTAACGAATGTGTCGGGTAGCAAATGCCCAGTTAGNGCATANAGGAANAGCACCAGAACGACNATAACCAGGGTTAANCCCGCTGTACGCCGAGTNGCCTCAATAATTAAACCNACAATTAAGGCACTAATAATAACGGCGTCNANCGGGCGGTAAATAACTTCATTTACCANTGCGGGATAGCGTANGGCAATGTAAGTACANGCTATTAGNCCCGCTAGTCCCGCAATAGCATCAATCCAAGGCGTGGGGGCGTCGGGNGGNGAAGGCCGNGCACGGACAAGTAAAAAAGCCAGNCCAAGGCCNAANCCNAGAATCAGAGCNAGGAACTGTTCGTTATAGAANGTCCAACCCATATANAACGGNANCTTCANGACCCANCCGATNACTGTAAGTGTCAGCAAGGCTTGAAGAATGAGAGATNCCGTATTTCGCAAAGGTGCAGGAACACCTNGCTCAAGACGCCCGGACGCCGAGATTTTCATGATGCTTTTCCGCTTGAGGTGCAGGGTTATTTAACCAGCCCTACTTCTTTGAATAGNCGCATTGAGCCGGNGTGNAANTCNAGNGGCATGTCNGNCTTGTACATTTGTTTGACATTGAATCCACGGAANGGGGCNAAAGAGTTNGCCAGTTCNGGCTGNTTTTCATANAGCGCCTTCATGGCTTTGTAGACGACTTCGTCGGGCGTGTTGGGACTGGTTAGCAATAAATTGTCGTAGGCCAGTAGGGGTGTTGGCTCTGTGAAGCCGGGCAGGCCGGGACGGGGCGCTTCATTGACTGAATAGCC
>NZLH01000027.1 GCA_002694155.1 Pusillimonas sp.
AGATTCTTTGACGGCCATCCAATGAAAAGGCCTCACCTTCTGGTGAGGCCTTACTGCCCTTGCGGCAGTTGACACACGGCTTTACGGGCCGGTGTGGTGGCACCGCTTCGGAGAGCGGTGGAACCGCCCCTATGGGGCAGTAAGTTCAATTTAACGCTACCGCTGCCTGTCTTCAACCTAGTGTTTCTACTAGGTTTATGCTGCTCGCGCATCAATTTCCGACATGGCTTCGCTTAGGCTGTATAAGGGTTCAAATGATTCCGCCTGCGCCATGGGCCAGCCCACACGAAAGATCGTTTGGCGGAATTTGCCTTCCAGAATTTCACCTTCATGCATATCGGGGAAAATGGCCGACAGCATACGAACTTCCAGATTCGAAATGCGCCGCGCAATATGGTGTGGGCGCAGGTCGCCTGGGTGGGTCAGGCCGGCGGCACCCAGTAACTCCCCGAGTGCGCTCAGGGTGTTGTCATGAAAATGGGCTACCCGTTCCGATTTGTCTCCTACCACGATGGCAGCCTGCCGTTTCGGGTCTTGGGTTGTGACGCCGGTTGGACATTGGCCTGTGTGGCAAACCTGGGCTTGTATACAACCTACCGCGAACATAAAGCCACGGGCGCTGTTACACCAGTCGGCGCCCAGTGCCATAATGCGTGCCATGTCGAAAGCGCTGATGATTTTGCCCGATGCGCCCAGTTTGATTTTCTTGCGCAGGCCAACTCCAACCAGGGTGTTATGTACCAGTCGCAGCCCTTCACGCAGCGGGGTACCCACGTGGTCAACAAATTCAATGGGGGCGGCGCCGGTGCCGCCTTCTGCGCCGTCGACCACAATAAAGTCAGGCGTAATACCTGTTTTCAGCATGGCTTTGGCAATGGCAAACCATTCCCAGGGGTGACCAATACACATTTTGAAACCCACAGGTTTGCCACCGGATAATTCGCGCAGACGGGCGATGAACTCCATCATTTCAACGGGTGTAGAGAATGCACTGTGATGGGCGGGAGAAATACAGTCTTCGCCAACGGGGATACCCCTTGCGCGGGCGATTTCCGGCGTAACTTTTGCCGCCGGCAGCATGCCGCCGTGGCCGGGTTTAGCCCCTTGCGACAGCTTGAGTTCAATCATTTTTACGCTCGGCTGCGTGGCGCGTTTCGTAAACTCCTCTTCCGAGAAATTGCCTTGGGCATCACGGCAGCCGAAATAGCCGGAACCAATATTCCAGATAAGGTCACCGCCGTGTTCCAGGTGGTAAAGGCTAATACCGCCTTCGCCGGTATCATGCGCGAAACCGCCTATTTGCGCGCCTTTATTCAATGCACGTACGGCGTTGGCCGATAGCGCCCCGAAACTCATGGCTGAAATGTTCAGCACCGACATGGCGTAGGGTTGGGTGCAGTTTTCTCCGCCCACTTGTATTCTGAAATTGGTGTCGGCCAGATGCGTGGGCACCATGGAATGGTTGATCCATTCGTAATCGTTGCCGTAAACGTCGTTTTGGGTGCCAAACGGTCGTTTGTCTATGTCGTGTTTGGCGCGTTGATACACTAACGAACGTTCGGCGCGGGAAAACGGTAGTTCGTCTTTGTCGCTTTCTATAAAGTACTGGCGAATTTCGGGGCGGATGAATTCGAACAAATAGCGCAGATTGCCGATAACGGGGTAATTGCGGCGAATGGCATGACGTGTTTGATTCAGGTCGTAAATGCCCAGAACTGTGAGCCCGATGAATGCAAGCGCAACCGGCCACCAGGCAAAATGTACCACCAGCGCAAGCCAGGAAAAGAACAGGGCCAGCACAATAACAATATAAAACGCGGTATGGCGGGTAAGAAATTTGTTCATGCGGTACTCCGAAGCAGGCAGTATGAATCGCGGCAGGTACTAACCATAGCAGAAAGTGTTGTCATCTTCATGTGTAATAGCGTAGGCTAACAAACTGTTTTGCGTGCACTCGGGGCACTTGGCTTATCTAATCAGGAGACCGATGTGAACCGTTTCCAGCTTCTTAATTTACGTATGTATCATCAGCGCCGTCGCACGGCGCATTGGTTGCTGGATGCAACCGACGACGTCTTCGACCAGGGCACGTCTGAAGGGGGGCGTAGGGTGTTGCGCTACCACGGTGACCACCATGCCGATTTGTTGAAAGCCGATGAAGATGATGACCCGTCGGATAATGACTAATAGGATGCTTCTGTCAGGGCGGCATTCGACGTACGTTGATTCTTGCTTTCGTCGTTATTTTAATGCGTATTAAAGTATAGTTGCGCCGTATATGAACATTAGCGGCAAGTAATGACTGTATTTTTGAATCGGCAGATCCTGCTATATTTTTTCTTTTTCTTCCTGTTTTTCTTGTGGTCTGCTCAGGCCGTTGCGGCGAATTGGTCGGGCGAGTGGGATAGTACCTGGCGGCATCGCGCAGCNCGNATTACGTTGGANCAAACNGNAGATCAGNTCAGCGGGGAATATCCGCTGTTCGGTGGCACCNTAAAAGGAAGTGCGCTAGGTCAAGAGNTNCNCGGTACCTGGAGTGAGGGCGGCCGTGAGGGCACCTTTGTGGCCATTATGGCCGGCGATGGTCGAACCTTTACTGCCNGATTNGGAACCGGAGAATGGCTTACCGCCGTACGGGTATCTGACGATAACCAGTTTATGGGTTACTCCATAGACCAGTCGTCGCCCGCAATGACGCTCTATCATTTTCTTGCGGTAATGAATGCTGTCGGACCAGGTCGTATGGAGTTGCAAAGTGAGGCTTCNCATTTTATTGATTTTTCAACGCTTCCTGGGCAAACGATAAGCGAGCTGGATTACACCAGTTTGTTGTTTAACGTTGTAAATAGCATGACTTTCAGAGTGTGGGAGATTCAGTCCGATGACAATGCAGACACGTTTACGGCCACTCTTAATCAAGCCGGGACATCGGTCTCGCTGGACTTGAAGTTTTTACGCAGAAATGGCGACTGGTTCATTCAGGCTTTGCCAATTGAATTGTTGGAAGATGTATTAACGCGTGCCCAGGCTGCACATGCAAGCTTACTCGGCGAGCGCAGTGGTGATTTGCTTTCGCCCCGCGATACTCTCAAAACTTTGGTACGTTCCTTCAGCTATGGCGGTGTTGATGGTGCAGAGCGTGCTATGGAAACCCTGAATATGGCTGATTTATCGGCCCTGGCACGTGAGTATGAAGGGCCGCGTTTAGCCCGGTATGTTTACAGGTCTTTGCGTCGGTTGGGAGCCATTACCTGGCAGGAGGTGCCGGACAATCCAATACGTTCCGAGCCGTATATTTTTTTCGAACATCCCTTAGGCCGCATTGCTATTGGCCCAGTCTTAACGAAAGAGGGCGTCATATGGCAGTTTACGCCTGATACGCTTCGCACGATCCGTAGTTTGTATGCGGCGCTGGATAATCTGCCCGCCAACAATATTATTGAGCTTCAAGCGCAGCCTGAAAGCCTTTATTTCAGAACGCGTGATGCAATCCGTGAAATGAGTCCTACCTTTGTGCGGCCTGTTGGTGTCATGGAGTTGTGGCAGTGGCTGGGGTTGCTGCTTACGTTAGTGGTTGCTTACGCAGTTGGCAAATTGGTGAATTTGTTTTTTTACGGCGTTCTGAAGCGAAGTGGTGGCGATGCCCATGGCCCGGTCGTTCGTGGTTTTTTCTTGTGGTCGTTCCGGGTGTTCAGCCTGGGGGTGGCATTGCGTCTGGCTGATCGTGTGCTCAGCTTTCCCGATCTGGTTCAAGTTGCGTTGGTAACGATTAGCTGGTCATGTATTGTATTGTCGCTCATGGTCTTGACATTGCTGACTATCAAGCTAGTTGCCGCCAGAATTCGTAATGTTGAAACGCTGAAAGGAAACAATATTACGTTGGTGTCCTTTATTGCCGGGATTCTGCGTATTATTGTCATTGTGTTTGCTATTTTGATGCTGGCCGATGTGTTGCAAGTGCCTTATCAAAGTGTTTTGGCGGGTTTGGGGATCGGTGGTTTGGCCGTTGCGCTGGCCGCGCAGTCNACNTTGCAGAACTTTATATCCGGCATNACCTTGTATTTCGATAAGCCGATTGCNGTNGGCGANTATTGCCGNTTCGGAGACAANACNGGCACNGTAGAGTTTATTGGGATGCGNTCGACNCGNATTNGNACACTTGATCGCACTTTGCTNACGGTTCCGAACAGCGANTTTTCNAATATGCANATNGAAAANTATGCAAAGCGCGACAGCATGTTTTTGAATCCNACNNTNAGTTTGCGTTATGAAACCACGCCNGATCAANTNCGNTATGTTTTGGCNNAATTGCGNAAGATGCTNTTAAGNCANCCCAAGGTTGCNGCNGACCCTTTACGGGTTCGGTTTGGTGGNTTCGGCTCCCATTCACTNGATATNTCTGTNTTTGCTTATGTNATGTCGGTTGATTATTCCGAATACCTGGGNATTCGNGANGATATCTATTTGCGCATGATGCAGATTGTNAGTGANGCGGGCACCAANNTNGCCGTGCCCTCGATGGTGCACTACAACGCNGNCGANAGCCTGCCNGANGCNGANNGNGTNNANGCCAGNGAGGCGCANGTNCNNCANTGGCGNGAAGANGGNAAGTTGCCATTTCCNGANTTNNCCTGGCAAGANAAGGCCGAGATGCGNGAAACGCTGGANTANCCNCCNCAGGGNTCAGCGGTGAAAGAAGANTTGTCTAATGNGCCCGTNCATGANAGAAAATNNGGTGCCTGAGTCNATTCAGTGTTGTGGTTGGANNCTGGCAGGCGTGCCGGCACNANGCCATGCCTGTTCGCCATGAAGTATTTGTTATCGAGCAACAGGTTCCGCCAGAGTTAGAGCTTGATGAGTTCGACGCGATATCAACTCATGTTGTGGCCTATTCCAAAACCAATGAACCCGTGGGCACTGGCCGCTTATTGCCCGATGGTCACATTGGTAGGGTGGCGGTGTTAAAGCCGTGGCGGGGGCAGGGCATTGGGCGGCAAATTATGCAGGCATTAATGCAACAGGCCCGGCAGCAGCAGTTGCCAGGGGTTGAGCTTTCGGCTCAGTATCATGCCCGTTCGTTTTATGAAGACATGGGTTTTCAAGCGGAGGGCGACATTTATATGGAAGCCGGCATTGAGCATATTGCCATGCGGCTGGCATTCTGAATGTGGTTGGAT
Organism: Pusillimonas sp.; assembly: GCA_002694155.1. Lineage (GTDB taxonomy): Bacteria > Pseudomonadota > Gammaproteobacteria > Burkholderiales > Burkholderiaceae_B > Neopusillimonas. The sequence goes on from NZLH01000027.1 coordinate 5,178, forward strand.
GTGAATAACTCCCGTTAAGTACCCACACCTCCCGCTTTCACGTGTGCCCATACTGTGCTGCCTGTAGTCAGCCCAAGATCGTGGGCCGCTTTGCTGGTTATGCGCGCAAGCAGGGCTTGGCCTGCGCAGTTCAGGCGCACCAGTTTCTGGGCTGGGTGAATGTCATTAATAATGTGCTCAACTGTGGCCTGAAGGTGATTTTGGATACTGGTTTGCGTGGTGGTGCTGGTGGACAAGCTGACATCCCTGGCCATAATGCGCAGACGAACTGTTTGCCCAATAGTAAAGCTATCGTCGCGTACCCATAGTACGCCGCCTCGAACCGCAATTTTGGCCAAATGCCATTGTGTTTCTTTTTCTTCAACCCGGCCACTGAGAATGGCACTGGCTTCTTCACCGGTGAGTGCCGGGTAGTGCGTCGATGTCAGAATATCGTCGACTGCGCCCGTTGCAATGGCTTGGCCTTTTTCCATCACGACAACATAGTCAGCCAGGCGGCTTAGCTCATCGGCCGAGTGGGTCACATACAACATGGGGGTGGCTAATTGGTCGCGCAGGCGCTCAAGCCAGGGCAAAATTTCGTGGCGGCGCGCCAAATCCAGCGAGGCCATGGGTTCGTCGAGCAACAGTAACTGAGGGTGGGCGGCCAGTGCGCGGGCAATAGCGACGCGCTGACGCTCGCCGCCCGACAGCGCCTGCGGCGCACGCTGCAATAGATGAGCAATACCTAATAGTTCCACCGCTTCATCCAGCGCGTGCCGGTCGTGTTTTTTGCCTGAGCGTCGCAAGCCGTATTCAAGATTGCCTTGTACGTTCAGGTGCTCGAACAGGCTGGCTTCCTGGAAAACGTAACCTATTGGGCGTTTCCAGGTGGGCTGAAATAGTTTGCGGGCGCTGTCTTGCCAGACATCGCCACCCATGCGTACCAAACCATTTCCGCGTTCCAGGCCGGCCACACACCTCAAGATGCTGGTTTTTCCCGAACCCGAAACACCAAATAGAACCGTAATTCCGGTTGCAGGCAAGGTAAGGTCAACGTTGAGCACAAAGTCGGCACGAGGCAGTGTCAGGCGGATATGGTTTTGCGTCGGGCTCATCGAATAACCCCCGACCCTTTGCGCTTGAAAAGCGACAAGCACATTAGCACCGCAAACGAAAATATCACCATGCCGGCCGCCAGCCAGTGTGCCTGGCTGTATTCCATGGCTTCAACATGGCTGTATATTCGGGTGGACACCACGCTCGTTTGGCCGGGGATATTACCGCCTATCATCAACACAACACCGAATTCCCCCACAGTATGAGCAAAGGTCAAAATGGCGGCGGTAATCAGGCCCGGGCGCGCCAGGGGCAGGGCAACGGTTAGAAAAGCATTTACGGGGCTGGCACGCAACGTGGCTGCGGCCTCCAACGGGCGCGGGCCGATGGATTCGAAGGCGTGTTGAATGGGTTGGACCGCAAACGGCAGGGAGAAAATCAGTGAGCCTATAAGCAGGCCAGTGAAGGTAAACGACAGTAAGCCCCAGCCCAGGTATTGGGTTAACTGCCCCAACGGGCCGGCCGGCCCCATCACCACCAATAAATAAAAACCCAGTACAGTGGGTGGCAACACCAGCGGTAACGTTACCAATGCGTTAATGGGAGCGCGCCAGCGTGACTGCGTTTGTGATAACCACCACGCCAAAGGGGTGCTTAGAATAAGCAACAAAACGGTTGTTAGTCCTGCCAGTTTCAGGGTGAGGTAAACAGCGGACCAAGTTTGAGGGTCAAGTGGCATTGTTGAAAAGAGGCTGTATTTAAAGCAGTGTTGCGTTAGCGTTCCGGTAAACCGTAACCAAAAGACTCAATAATAGCGACCGCGGTTGGGCTTTTCAGAAACGCAATAAGCGCAGTGGCTGCGACGTTATTCTGGCCTTGCTTAAGAAGTTGGGCATCTTGCGCCAATGGCGTGTACATATTTTGGGGAACAATCCACGCTGATCCCGATTGAACCTTACCCCTGCTAAACACTTGCGATAACGCGACGAACCCTAGCGGCACATTGCCGCTGGCAACGAACTGATAGGTTTGGCCAATGCTTTGCCCGAACACCCATTTGTCACGCAAAGTGTCGACCAGATCCAATTCTTCTACAACTTGTTCGGTGGCCTTGCCATAAGGCGCAACTTTTGGGTTTGCCATGGCAATACGTTCGAATTGGCCAATTTTTAAAGTGGATGCGCCGTCGTTTATAAAGCGGGTATTCGGGCTCCATAACACGAGTTTGCCAATGGCATAAGTAAAACGTGTATTAGGAACAGCCATACCGGCTTTCTCTGCTTGTTCGGGTGTTTTTGTGTCGGCTGCCAGAAAAACATCGAACGGAGCGCCGTTCTTGATTTGCGAGAATAATTTACCGGTTGACCCCACAGATACGTTAAGCTGATGACCGCTTTCCTTTTCAAAT
>NZLH01000007.1 GCA_002694155.1 Pusillimonas sp.
TCATGTTTCAGGAGAAGAGAATGAATTTTTACACATTGTCTATGCAATTTGCGAAGGTGAAATACAAGGAGTGAATCAAATATATTTTAACAACGACCCTATACTAAAAGAATAGGTAAACTATTGGAATGATGGGTTTTCCGTCATAGAAGAAAAGTATGAAGGTTTAGTTGAGTATGAAATCTATAATGGCACAACTACCCAAACAGCAGATCAAAATTTAATATCTCAAACAGGTGGTGTTTGGACTGCATCAGATAAATTGCAAGGGGTGGCCTACGCAATAGTCAGACTTAAATTTGAACCTGAAGTATTTGGTAACACTGGTATCCCACAAGTAAATTTTGATGTTGTCGGAAAAAAAACCAGAAGCACAACATCTGGTGGCACAACAATAAAAGTTTTCAGTGACAACCCTGCTGACTGTATTGAAGATTATTTAACCAACACAATTTATGGTCGATCAATACCAACATCACAAATAGATTCTACTGCATTTACTGCTGCTAGAAATATTTGCGATACAGAAGTAACAGTAGGCAATCTCACTCAAAAAAAATACACCTGCAATGGTATTTTGAATACTAATAATAAAGCTATTGATAATATACAAAAACTGCTCACATCTTGTCGTGGGTCTTTAATTTTCACAGGTGGTAAATATAAACTCTTAATTGATGATACTGGTACAGCAGTACAAACTTTTGATGAAGATAACATAGTCGGTAGTTTTTCTTTATCGCTAGGTGGAAAAGAATATAAATCTAATAAAGTAAGAGCAACATTTTTTAACAACAGTCGTGATATGCAAGGTGATTTTGCAATTGTCGAAAGTCAAAACTTTTTAGCTGAAGATAATAATTTAAGTTTGGAAAAATCAATAGAATTACCTTTCACTGATCAAATGGAAAGGGCATTAATGATTGCAACAATAAATATGAAACAATCAAGACAATCTCTAGTTTTTAGTTTNACTTCTACAATTGAAGGACTAAGAGCAGAAGTTGGAGATGTAGTTTTTATTTCAGTTGAATCTTTAGGTTGGAATACACTGAATTCTAATCAAGGTAAAAAATTTAAAATTATGAAACTATCAATAAAAAGTGATGATGAAGTAGATATTACAGCAAGAGAATATGATGATGATGTTTATAATTTTGGAACAATAGCTGCTGAAGATACAGCACCTAATACAAATCTTCCTAATTTTTCTTTTGTAGAAAAACCAATTATAGGAACTACATCAGAACAATTGATCTCAACACCTCCTACTTTATTTAATAGAGTTACTTTAAACTGGACACAACCTAAAAAATCATCAGTAGAATCTTATGAAGTAGGTATCAATAAATTAAACACTGTCAGACTTGCAAATAAAACATCTTATGATTTTGAAGGTAGAAGTGTTACAGAAAGTTTTACGATTGATAAGTTAGAAGCAGGACAATACCTCATAGCTGTCAGAGCCAAAAATAGACTAGGAGTATATTCAGATTTTGCGACAAAAATAATAGAGGTTAAAAATTTTAATATTTTACCTGCTGTAAATACTCCTCCAATAAATTCAGTCACAGAAGAATTATTTACTACTACACAAGGTTCAGGGGTCAAAGCAAAAGCAATACTTACTTTTAGTGATTCTACGAATACAGAATGGGAAGATTTAGGAGTGACGATAGATCATTATGACGTTGAGTTTAAAAAATCTACTGAAGCATCTTTTCAAGGTGCAGGAACTTCACAAGGCACTAATTTTGAATTTTTTGATATTGAACCTGCATTGTATGAATTTAGAGTNAGAGCAGTAAATACTGTNGGTNTTGCATCAGAATTTTCATCAACTACACAAAGAATCTATGGTCTAACAGCAGTTCCATCAGATGTCAGTGATTTATTTTTGAGAGCAGATTCTAATACTGCAACTTTATCTTGGACACCTACTACAGATTTAGATGTCAAGATCGGTGGCTTTTATGAAATTAGACATAATTCATTAACGTCTGGTGCTGTTTGGCAACAATCTACACAAGTTGGAGAAGCTATATCAGGTATATCTAATTCAGCAGAAGTACCTTTATTAGTTGGTACTTACTTAATAAAAGCAGTTGATTCTCTTGGTATTAAATCTGCTAATGCAACNACAGTGGTTAATNCTGTCACACCTGATTTATTTCAATCATTACAATTTTTGACTAGGACAGAAAATCCATCATTTGCAGGAACAAAAACAAATATGATTTTAGCTGATGATAATACTTTAAAATTAGAGGCAGATACTTTATTTGATTCTTTAGGTCTAATAGATGAAGTTGGATTGATAGATGCAGCAGGTGGTGTAGATTTATCAGGTAGCTATGAATTTGCAAATGTAATTGANACAGGTATTGCAGCAGCTTCTTATAGATTAAGTTCTGCATTTGCTTTCANTACAAATTCTACAACTGATTTTATAGATAGTCGTTCTGGTAATGTCGATAGTTATGAATCTATNGATGNNAATACTTATGATGATGTAGAAGTGCAACTNCAAATAGCAACAACTAATGACGACCCTAGTGGGTCACCAACCTTTTCAGATTTTCAAAATTTTAGAATAGGTAACTACTTTGGTCGTGCTTTTAAGTTTAAATTGTTAGTAACATCAGGAGATGTAACACATCAAGTTTATATAACTTCATTGTCTGCAACCTTAGAAGCTTTTCAAAAGTTCGACACTCAACAACTCACATCAAGTACAAGTTCACTAGCTGTAACTTTTGGTGAGGGATTTTTAGTTTCTCCAAAAATAGCTGTCACTGCTCAAAATATGGCAAGTGGAGATTTTTATGAAATAAGCAGTGTTTCAAGCACTGGTTTTACAATTACTTTCAAAAACAGTTCTGGTACAATTGTTGCTAGAACATTCGATTATATTGCAAGAGGATTTTAAATGGCTCAACATGATTACGACATAGCAAATCAATCTGGTGCAAATTTTAGAGCAGACTTAAATAATGCTTTAGATGCAATAGTTTCCAACAATTCAGGGTCGTCACAACCTTCAACTACGTTTGCGTATGAATGGTGGGTTGACACTTCTGCCAATTTATTGAAGCTAAGAAATTCAGCTAACAATGCTTGGATTACTTTACCNTTATCAATAACTGCAAGTAATGAAACATCAGGTGCTTTAACAGTCAATGGTAATTTAACAACTACAGGAACAGTTGATGTCAATGGACAAGAATTAATTTTAGATGCTGATGCTGATACATCTATAACAGCAGATACAGATGATCAAATAGATATAAGAGTTGGTGCTGTTGACGTTTTGACTTTAACAAATAGTCATTTAGTTTTGAAAGGTACTACCCCAAAAATTACTATTGGAGATGGTGGTGCAGAAGATACAGCTTTGATTTTTGATGGCAATGCTCAAGATTTCTATATTGGGTTAGATGATTCAGAAGATGATTTAGTAATTGGTAAGGGTTCAACAGTAGGTACGACACCTGCAATAATTATAGATGAAAATTTAAGAGTTGGTATTCGTGATACTTCTCCAAGTTTTGTTGTTGATATTTTGGGTGATAATGGTGATCAATTAAATCTTAATAATGATGGTGATAGATTTACACAGCTTACTTTACAAAACAATGGTACTACCAAAGCTAATTTTAATTTTGATAACACTGATTCCCTAGCTGAAATTTTTGCTGTCAGTGGTGCAGGTCTAAAACTTTCAACTAATGGTAGTGAAAGTATGCGTATTGCTTCTGATGGTAAGGTTCTTATTAATACCACAAGTACAGTAGGTACAAGCACTGCTTTAGTAGAATTTAATAATTTAGGAAGTGGTGGTAGAATTTTAAACACTAAAGACAATGGTACTGGTTCTTGTAATGCAATAACTTTTAACAATAATAATGGGCAAGTTGGTCGTATTACTACATCTGGTTCTAGTACGTCTTATGTTCAAAGTTCTGATTATAGAATGAAGGAAAACTTAGTTTATGATTGGGAAGCATTACCTAAAATAAAAGATTTAAAACCTGCACAATTTAATTTTAAAACTAATACAGATGAAATAGTTGAAGGTTTTATTGCCCATGAAGCACAATCAGTAGTACCTTATGCTGTAGTAGGTAAAAAAGATGGTGAAGAAATGCAAGGTATGGACTATGGTAAATTAACTGCAATCTTAACAAAAGCAATTCAAGAACTCGAAGAAAGAGTCAAAACATTAGAGGGATAATATGGCAATTAAATATACTTGGGATTGTAAAACTGTAGATGTTAAAAATATAGATGGTAATGAAGATACTGTTTTCAATGTGCATTGGAGATTAACAGGAGAAGATGAAAATAACACAAGTACAATATATGGTTCACAAATTTTAGATACTTCAGATTTAGCAAACTTCATTCCTTTCACAGATTTAAAAGAAAAAGATATAGAGGGTTGGGTAAAAACTGCTATCGGTAATACACAAATCAAACAAAAAAAAGATTTAATAAGCAATGAAATAGATGATTTAAAGTTGCCAAAGTTTCAAACAAAAACAATAGGAGAATAATATGTCAGATATACAAGTAAAAAACGATAATGGTGAAGTTGAAGAATACAACAAAGAAGATATGACAGATCAGCAAANAAGTTTGTTAAATGAATTAGTATCTTTGCAACAAAGATGTTTAGAAATAGAACCATTAGCTAGAGAGTTTGCTGACAAAAAACAATTAGTAGATTTTAAATCAAAATCTTTGTTGGAAAGTCTTAGAGGTGTAGAAAATGCCAAGAAAAAAAACGACAGCGAAACAAAATCAATCAGCTAAAAGACCTACAGTGGAACAAGTAGCAAACTCATTAGATAGGCACGAAAGGGTTTGTGAACAGAAATGGAAAGAGAATTTTCGTAGGTTAGATTCAATTGAAGCTGATATAAATACCCAAAATAAAAGATTATGGCAAATAGCAGGAGTAGTAGTAACTTTACTTAGTTCTTTAGTTATCAATGCCTTTTTCATGTAAATTCTATGATAGATAAACTTATAGAACCTGCTTCTAATATTATTGGTAAGTTTGTCAAAGACAAAGACCTTCAAGCAAAATTAGATCACGAATTACAAACTTTATTTCATCAGGCAAACTTAGCACAAATAGAAATATTAAAAGAAGATGCTAAGTCTAAAAATTGGTTTCAAAATTCTTGGCGACCCTTCGTGGGTTGGACTTGTGGTGTGGCAATGGCTTACCATTTTATTATTCAACCTTTATTACTAACAATCTTAACTGCAACAGGCACACAAGTCGATCTACCAGATTTTGACTTTGCACAACTAAGCACTATCTTAATGGCAATGNTAGGAATGTCTGGTCTTAGATCATACGAAAAAAAGAANGGAGTTCATGGNAAGTAATGGAACTTGGAGTCACCAAAGAACTCATTGACGATCTCAAAGCTATGCTAATAAAAAATGAAGGCATAGAACTAAAACCTTATTTTTGTACGAGCAATAAAATTACAATTGGTGTTGGTAGAAATCTATCTGACAATGGTATTACAAAGCAAGAAGCAGATACGTTATTAANCAATGACATGGATAATGTTTTTGCAGACTTGGATAGAAATATCCCCTTTTGGAAGTCTATGCCCTACAACGTCAGACTGGCATTAGCTGACTTGTGTTTTAATTTAGGTATTAGAANATTGTGTAAATTTTCCAAGATGTTAGAAGCTATGGAAGAAAGAGATTTTGAATTAGCAGGTGCAGAACTTTTAGATTCTAGGTATGCACAACAAGTAAAAAAAAGAGCCTATAGAAACTATAGGCTCATAGTAGGGGAAAGCTGATTAATTAAAATTCTGGTATGAAACCCAGTTGCTCAACTACGTTTCTAAGTGGTTTAATTTGAGACTTGCGTTCTCTTGCATCAGCTTTTCTTCCTACTTCTAAATAAGCTTGAACATTTGCCTCTATATCCCACCCATATACTTGAACAGCTTCAAGTAAACAATCTACTTGTTTATCTGTAAGTTTTATAGTTTTCATAATTTCCTCCGTTTTTGTAAATTATGATTATTATATTATCAGCTTAAATATAAATTACAACTATTATTTTATGTTTTTTTATGATTATTTGTAAGATGAAATTAATAATTTACTGCATGACATAGGATTTCCAAACCTATAACTTCTGTCAGTTTGCTTCGATAAGTTTTTGTCATTTCCAAGAATGAAGTATCAAATTAAAAGCTAATAAAACATTTGCAACTATTCTTTCACTTCCCTTCAGCACTCTTATTATTAATCCAAAGACCTTTTCTATCTGAACTTCAGCTACTCATGTTATATAACATTTGGCGTCAGCATAGATACAGAATTTAGTATAGTCATTGAGTTAGTCCTGCAGTAAATTATATTGTTTTAATCTTTTGTAGAAACTATCGTAAACCTTTTTCGTTCTTAATCTTCTCAAGAAGTTTGGTTATCTTTAAGTTTTTTATCGTTTAACCAACAAGCCGATATGTGTATTTAAAACTATTATTAGGAAAAATACAAGTATTATTTAATCTTTTTTTGGTAATTCTTTTATACTCAATCTTCTTGAAGTATAAGCATCTTTTGCAGGTACTAGCTTTTCAGGTTGGGCTTTATAGTTGATAGTTTGCCAAGTGACCCTGTGGCTTTCAGAAACACCATATTTAGCTTCTTTTAGACTGACCATGATGTTTTTCTTAGCTGCTTCGATATTGTCCTTTAGATTCTTTATCTGTGCTTCCCAAGCAACTATATTATCTATTTGCACTTGATCTTGTTTATTTAGTTCTACAGTTTCACCATTGTCTTGAGGGGTTATATGTGCAGCTTCTTTGGTGTCAAATGGGTCATACCAGTCAAGCTTTGCGATTCTATTGTTGAAATCAATCACTGTAGGTTCAAGCACTTTCTGTTCCCAGTCTTGATTTCTTTCGTAGAAATACATTCTTAGATCAGAACCATTTAAAACACATACTACTGCCCAAGAATACTCAGTGATTGCCATAAGTCCTTTGACTTGTACTACCCCACGATAAGCAGGTAGGGTTTCGGTCAATGGTGCATTAGTTACTTTGATTTCTACGATACCTTTACCATTCAGCTTAATGCCTTCACCTTCTTCAAGTTCAGGACAATAAAAACCTTTATCTATGTCTTTGGTAATAAAAATATTATCTGCTACTCCTATACAATCGATTGAGCCATTTAGAGTCACTTTTTTATGTCTAACAGCTTCTTCAACTACTAGCTGTATATCTAATAACCCAATACGTTTTGCTGCCAGTTCAGCAACAGGTTTTTCTAAGACGTTACCAACTTCCATATAATTATTGGTTGCTATTCTAATATCTTCACCTTGCAAAGCTTTATGACAGTTTTCTAAAACTTGATTTCTAGTTTGATATGGATTCTCACCTGTAATCAATGGCTCTAACAAACTGCAACTGATTTCATAATCTGGTGTCAGTTTACCTACTGCTTCAGCAGTGTGATCAATCTTTTGTGTTTTCATCTTGTACTCCTAAAAAATAAACATTGTTTGCAAAATCTTCAGCTTGTCTTTCAGTCAAACCTCTAGCTATACCTTCAGCAACTAAAGCTTCCAAATATGATTGAAGTTCTTCTTTACTCATATTCTTCTTGTGTTTTTTGTTCATGGTTAGTAATAAATTCTTTTAGGTCTATCATATAAATTTTTAAGACCTTTGCTTGTTGTATATGAAACTCTTGATTGCCAAAATCTTTTCTAGCTTGTTCATTATGATAATCAATAATTTTAAGTATCAAAGCAATAGCATCTTGGTAAGGTTGTCTGACTGAAGTGCTAAAAGTTCTTTTCATCTGATTCTTCAAATATATTTTCTAAATTTGTACTGATTTCAAAACCGCCTTCCCAATCACGATATAATACAATTTTTGTTTCTACACCTTGCTCGTCTATAAAAGAAAGTGGTGTGTTATAAACTTTATACATACACATTTTGCTTATAACACTACTAAAACTGTATATCTTTTTCATCGTTCTAATAAATTCTTTACTTGCGAGGCATACCAAACGTCTTTGCCATACCTAGTCTTAATTTTTCTATCAGACAAACCATCAGCTATGCCTTGTAAAGTTTTTATGCCAGTGCCTTGTATTTCTTCGATAATAGGCATAACAGTTTTTTTATATGCTTGATATTTTGCTGTCCTTGCCTTGCTCATGGCTTCCCATGAATTTTTTAGTTTGTGATCTTCTTTCATATTATTTTTCTTCTAATTGATAAAACTTCTTCCATATAAATTTTTCTAATACTTCTCCTGTATATCCCAATGCTTCACCTTCTGCTTTAAGACGATCAAGTATTTCATCATTGACTTGGTGGCTCATAATTATTTTGCAATCAAAAATTGTTCGTATTGTTTTTTTATGAACTCATTATTATCTTGCAACCAAGTTTCTTTGTCGGTAGGTGTTTCATTGTATCGTCTTTTCTCCATTTGATATTCTACAAACAAAACATCTACAAACAATTCAAAGTCTGATCTGGTTTCTGTATAACCCCAGTTAGTCATTTTGAACCTCTATACTTCCACCTCCACAAATAAAAGCACCTGCTGATATGGCTTCTAAAATGCCTCGCTTTGATATTTCAAACTCATACTCTTCAATTGTATAAGTTTCTTGTCCATCAAAATCAGAGTTGTTTATGCTTCTAGCATAGCGTTCAGCTTTGGCTTTGGAAGTAAAAAGCATCGTTGAATCATTACGTTCAATTCGGTCTTGTGCTACATATACTTTCATTGTATCTTTTCTCCTACAACTCTAAATCTAATTTTATGTCCTTCTCTTTTTAGTCTAATGACTTTTTCCAAACACTCTTCTAACTTATCGTCAGGATATTGCATCATTCCCTCTAGCCATTTGTTGTTAAGTTTTACATCAATTTTATACATTGTTTTCTCCTTTTAGTTTTTGTTTTACAAATTCTTGCCAATCATTTACATAAGTAGAAATGTAACAATCATCATTGCCTTCAAAATCATAATCCATTTCCCAGTCATAAATTATATTGCCACAACGAGTTACATATTGATCTACAACATCTTCTTTATACATACGCCAAAAGATTGTTTTTGTTTTTTCTAAGGTAAGAAATTTTTTCAAACAATCTTTTAAGTTATCGTATTCATGCTCAGTTGTTTCTTCAAAACAATCTTGATGATATGTTATTTTAGATATGCAATATTTAGTGTCTATCATTGTTTTCTCCTTTATTAGTTGGATTGTGCAAAAGATTTTGACAGTATGCCAGTTCTTTTTGCAGTCTTTTAGCTGTACTCAATCTCATTCTGCGATCTAAATGCCATTCTTGATTTAGTTCATTAGTAATATCTCTAATTCTAGTTTCAAGTTCATTAGCAGATAAGGTTAGTAAAATTTGTTTATTCATTTATTTCTCCTTTTCTTTTTCTAAGTTAATGTACTCAATACATCTGTCATATGCTTCTTCATAAGAATCGCAATAATGTTCATCATGGTATGGGTCGTTAGAATCATCTTCATCATATTCACCATAAACCCAAGT
>NZLH01000028.1 GCA_002694155.1 Pusillimonas sp.
TTTCAATAAAACCCGGCGCAACGCAATTTACCGTAATATCGCGGCTGCCCAGCTCACGCGCCAGGGCTTTGGTCATCCCGGTGACGCCGGCTTTTGCCGCTGCATAATTGGCCTGACCAGGATTGCCGCTGGCACCGACAACCGAGGTGATATTGATTATCCGCCCCCAACGCGCTTTCATCATAGTTTTGAGTACGCCTCGCGACAAACGGAAAACCGCAGAAAGATTGGTGTTGATCACATCCGACCAATCATCATCCTTCAGGCGCATCGCCAGGTTGTCACGTGTAATACCCGCATTATTGACCAAAATGTGCGGCCCGCCTTCATTGGCTCCGATATCCGCCAACAAGGCATCGCATGCAGCGCCGTCTGTTACGTTCAGCACGACCCCGCGCCCACCAAAGTCGGCCAGCATGGCCGAAATGCTATCGGCCCCACCTTGCGACGTTGCCGTTCCAACCACCTTCGCGCCCCGTGCGGCCAGTTCAAGGGCAATGGCTTTACCAATCCCACGCGTTGCGCCGGTTACCAGCGCAACCTTTCCTTCCAGTTGCTCACTCATGATGCCCCCTTGATGGTTTCCAACACCGAATCCAGCGACGCGGGATCCGTAATCGACAGACCGACAAGATCTCGGTCGATACGCTTGGTAAGACCTGCCAGCACTTTACCCGGCCCACACTCGACAACATGGGTGACACCCTGAGCTTTCATTGCCTGCAATGTCTCGACCCAGCGCACCGGGTGCCAGGCCTGGCGAACCAACGCATTTTTGATGGCTTCAGGCTCCGCAGGAGAAGCCACATCGACATTGTTGACCAAAAGCACCTGAGGGGGCATGAGGTTGACACCGGCCAATGCGTTCTGAAGCACTTTGGCGGCAGGCTCGAGCAAGCTTGAGTGAAAAGGGGCGGAGACAGGCAAAACCAAAGCACGCTTGGCGCCTGCCTCGCGTGCCCGCTCACAAGCACGTTCCACCGCCGCCTTATGACCGGCAATCACGACTTGCGCCGGCGCGTTGTAATTTACAGCCTCGACGATCTCGCCTTGTGCGGACTCGGCGCATAACCGGCGAACCTGATCATCATCCAGCCCCAGAATCGCCGCCATTCCACCACTGCCCACCGGTACCGCTGCCTGCATGGCATCAGCACGAACACGCACAAGACGCACCGCATCGGCCAAAGTAAGCGCGTTAACCGCTGTCAGGGCGGAATACTCACCCAAACTGTGCCCTGCCACCAGGTGCGGCACCGGGCCGCCGGCATCACGCCAGGCACGGTAAACGGCAACAGACGCGCTTAACATCACTGGCTGGGTGTTGGTGGTTAAATTCAGGTCTTCAGCAGGGCCTTGAGCAATAAGCGCGGCCAGATCCTGACCCAGCGCATCAGACGCTTCGGCGAGCGCAGCCTGCACAATGGAATTACCTGACCAGGCATCCATCATACCTACGGATTGAGACCCTTGCCCCGGAAATACAAAAGCAACTTTCATGACAATTGAATTGATTTATTTGAACGCGAAATATGGCAAATTTGCGTGATTTTACATGCGGGCAAGCACAGAGCCCCAAGTGAACCCGCCACCCACACCTTGCATGAGTACCACATCCCCTTTTTTGATACGGCCGTCACGCCGAGCGACATCAAGCGCAAGCGGCACGCTGGCAGCGGAGGTGTTGGCATGTTGATCGAGTGTAATAACAATTTTTTCTGTGGGAATGCCCAACTTTTTACCCAGGAAATTAAGGATACGGACATTCGCCTGATGCGGAACCATCCAATCGACATCCGCCAAACCAACGCCGGCCGACCGACACACATCGTGCGCAGACTTAGACAATGCATTAACCGCCATTTTAAACACGGCCTGACCATCCATTCGCACAAAGGGATCACCCACTACCTGCCCGGCTTCTATACGACCGTTGGCACATAAAATGCCCTGTTGGCTGCCGTCGGCATGAAGCTCTGCGGCCAGAATGCCCGGCTCATCGGCTGCCTTGAGCACCACTGCGCCCGCACCATCGCCAAACAGCACACAAGTGCGTCGATCGTCCCAATCAAGGATACTGGAAAAGATTTCGGCGCCGATGACCAGCGCGGTACGTGCACGGCCCGCCTGAATAAACGCATCGGCAGTGGTTAACGCGTAAACAAAACCACTGCACACGGCCTGCACATCGAATGCCGCTCCCTGACGAATGCCCAATTGAGCTTGCACCAGGCATGCCGTACTGGGAAAAATGACGTCAGGCGTTGACGTAGCCACAATCAGCAAATCGATATCGGTGGGACCAACCCCCGCATCAGCCATCGCAATTTTTGCCGCCTCAGTGGCCAGCATGCTGGTTTTAACATCCGGGCCGGCGATATGCCGTTGCCGGATACCCGTGCGCTCGGTAATCCATTCATCGGAGGTTTCGACCCCCCGGGTCGCCAATTCAGCGGCCAGATCATCGTTTGACACCACACGAGGCGGCAAATAGCCCCCCGTTCCTGCTATCTTGGCATAAGGCATAGTGAAACCACTTCCATTGGATGGCAGCTTAGGCTGCCCGACCTGTTACATCGTTAGACACATTCGCTTGCAGCGACTTGGCTTTTGCCAGACTTTGATGCAAGTCGTGAATAGCCGTTGTCGTGCCATCCAGCAACCCATTGCTTACTGCTTCCCTGGCGCGCTGCAAAGCACAGCCGAATGCGTACACGTCGGCAGAGCCATGGCTTTTAATGACAATGCCGCGTAAACCCAGCAGCGCCGCGCCATTGTACCGGCGGTTATCGACTTTTTTGCGGAAACGATTCAACACCGGTGACGCCACCAGACCGGCCAGCATGGATAAAGGCCCGCTTTTGAACTCGGCCCGTATCATGGTTGCCACCATACGGGCCAGACCTTCCATGGATTTCAATACGANGTTACCAGCAAAGCCATCACACACAATGACATCAACCGTGCCTTTGCAGATGTCATCACCCTCGACATTGCCGTAAAAATTAAGGCCACTGCCACGCAGCAATTCAGCCGCCTGCTTGACCACCTCATTTCCCTTGATGACCTCTTCACCAATATTCAGCAACCCAACTTTAGGCGCACTGTGCCCATACAAAGCACTTACCAGTGCAGTACCCATAATGGCAAACTGCAACAGATGTTGCGCCGAACAGTCGACATTGGCACCTAAATCAAGCACTGTTGTGGCGCCACCATGCTGATTGGGAATAGATGCAGCAATAGCCGGCCGATCAATGCCATCGAGCGTTTTTAGCACATACCGGGAAATAGCCATCCAGGCGCCGGTATTACCGGCAGAAATACAGGCATCGGCCACCCCGTCTTTGACCGACTGCGCCGCAACGCGCATGGACGAGTCTTTTTTACGGCGCAAAGCAACCTCGACGGGGTCGTCCATAGCGACGACCTCGGAGGCGGGGAGGATTTGATACCAATCGGCACGATCGCAACCTAGCCGCGCCAACTGAGACTGGATAGCGACAGCATCGCCAACCAGCAAGAAGGTGGTATCGGGAAAGCGTTGCGCAAACTGATACGAGGCAGTAACGGTAACGGGAACCCCTACGTCACCGCCCATACAGTCTACGGCGATTCGAATCTTCTTATGTGGCATTAATTAGGCAACCTGGCAACAGATTGCTGAAATACCGATAGATTATTCGTCGTTCTTTGTTTTCAGCACTTTACGGCCACGGTAGAAGCCGTTGGGACTGATATGGTGACGCAAGTGCAGTTCGCCCGTAGTGGGCTCGATTGCGGTAGGCGGGGTGGTAAGAGAATCGTGCGCACGATGCATGCCGCGCTTGGACGAGCTCTTTTTATTTTGTTGAACAGCCATGATGACTCCTGGTAATGGGGTATTTAGACCCCAGGGGTTAATTCAAAAATTCAATTCTTTTTAAGCTGCTCAAGCACCGAAAATGGTGATTGACGCCTGGTTTCCTGTTCCTCGGAACGAGCAGACCGATCTGCCTGATCTGGGGTTTCTGACGGGCACTGCTCATGCTTGGGCACATAGGGCATCGCCAGAATCAATTCGTCTTCAACAAAGCCTAGCACGCTAAACCGCTTTGAACCAACAATCCGCTCGACGCTATTATCGTCAAGATCATCGGTGTCGAGTTCATCGGGGGTTCGCACCAGCTCGACCCGGTTGTCAACATTGATACTGCAAACAAACGGCTGCAAACAGCGCTGACACTCGAGCAAAGGCTTGGCCTGTGCGGTAACGTGCAAAAAGTAACGCCCTGAAGTGGTGCTTTCACCCTGCAAAGCCCAATTAACCGGGCCTTCAAGTTGCGCCTTAGGTTGGGCCAGTTGGCCTTCAAGCATGCGTGGAAACTGCCCCAAACGCGCCTGACCCTGCAAAAACGACCCCGCCCGCGCAAAACCAAGGGCGTCGATAAGTGATTCACTCACGGGTTGCTCTTTGCCTGTTAAAGAAAACATTAGATAATACCGCTTTCAACGCCCAGGCGTCAAACTTGTAGAAGCTCTAACACTCTATGCGTCTTATTCTGGCATCAAGCTCTCCTTATCGTCGCGCCCTACTTGAACGGTTGCGTCTGCCGTTCGAATGCATTGCACCCGATATTGATGAAACACCCCGAGAAAACGAAAGCCCGGTTGAACTGGCCCTGCGCCTGGCTAAAGAAAAAGCAATGGTTGTTGCGCGTAACGAACCAGGTTCAATTGTTATAGGCTCCGATCAGGTTGCCACTGTTAACGGTACCCCCATTGGCAAGCCCGGCAACCGGCAGCGCGCCGTTACACAACTTAGAATGCTTAGCGGCCAAACCGTCACGTTTCATACGGCTCTATGTGTCTGCCACAATAATTTGGCAGACACTGAAGATGTCGTAACCAATTGTCGGTTTCGCGAACTTGAAGACGCGGAAATCCATTTTTACCTAGACCAGGAAAAACCTTACGATACCGCTGGTAGCGCTAAAGCAGAATCTTTGGGCATTAGCCTCATGGAATATATTCGTTCTGACGACCCTACAGCAATCATTGGCCTACCACTGATTGCGCTTAACCGGATGCTACGCCGGTTTAACATGAACCCCTTGCAACCCGATTCAAAATAAACATGTCGCAAACCCTCCACCTGATACCCGTTAGCCTGGGAGAAAGCCCTATTACCCGCTGGCTGCCGGCCGACGTACAAAAAACAGCGGCTGCACTTGATTATTACATTGCCGAGAACGCCAAAACAGCGCGCGCATTTCTAAAACTTATCGGAACCGACAAGCCCATACAAGACATTACTATTCATGCATTGTCGCGCAACACAGACGTTGCACAAATTCGTCAATGGTTAAAGCAGGCACCGGCCAACGAAAACATTGGCCTGGTATCCGAAGCGGGCTGCCCGGCGGTCGCCGATCCCGGCGCGCTGGTTGTGCAAACAGCGCACGAAATGGGTATACGCGTTGCGCCCTGGACAGGGCCGTCATCTATTATTCTTGGGTTAATGGCCAGCGGCCTGAATGGACAAAACTTCGTTTTCCATGGCTACGCGCCTGTCGCGCCGGCAGAGCGGGCACAACAACTACGCACCTGGGAAGTAGCTTCACGAAAAAGCCGACAAACCCAAATATTCATTGAAACACCCTATCGCAATGACGCAATGTTTGAAACCCTGATCAAATCTCTTTCGGGTCAAACCCGGCTTTGTGTCGCCCGCGCCCTAACGACAGACAATGAAAGGATACAAACCCATTCAATTACCGAGTGGAAGAAGCGGCCCACCCCAGACCTGCAAAAACAACCTACTTTATTCCTCTTTCAGGCCTGACACCCTGGTTTAAGCGCCTTGATCGTATTAAACGTGGCACACACAACAGCAGCACTAGCGCCACATAAACCCACACCTCGAAAAAATCATTCTTGCCGGCCCGAACCAACCAAAAATGCCATATTGATAAGCCAATAGCCGGATATATGGCATAGTGCAAACGCTTCCAGCGCCGACCCAGGCGACGCATCCAACCGTTGGTTGACGTAAATGCAAGCGGGGTTAGCAGCACAAACGCCACCACACCTACCGTAATAAACCAACGCGTTAAAACATCGTGCCACATAGCAGTCAACACAAAGCCCTGCTCCCACAACGCCCAACCTAATAAGTGCAGCACTAAATAAAAGTAGGCAAACAAACCCAGCATTCGCCGATGCGTTAACAACAGTGCGACACGCCCGTAGCGACTTAGAGGTGTTGCAAGAAGAACAAGGTACAACGCCACCAACGCCCACTCGCCAGAAGAGCGAATAAGATATTCGGGAGGGTTTGCCGTTAGCCCGCCGGTTAAACCCAGGCCTATCCACAAAAACACGGGGTATAGGCAAGCCAAAAACATTGCTACCGAAATCATGGCGGGACTTTGCCTCTGTAAAAATTATTTGCCAATTAGTAGTAGCGCGACAGATCCATTCCGGAATACAAGGAAGCCACCTGTTCAGCGTAGCCATTAAACATTTGCGTAGGCAGCCGAGGCGCAAACAAGCCGCCGGTACCAATACGCCTTTCAGTGGCTTGACTCCAGCGCGGGTGTGCAACCTCTGGGTTTACATTGGCATAAAAACCGTACTCGTGCGGCGCTATGCGCACCCAGCTGGTTTCAGGCTGCTTCTAGGTTAATCGGATATGCACAATGGATTTACCCGACTTAAACCCATACTTCCAGGGAATGGCAACGCGAACCGGCGCGCCATTGGCAGCAGGTAACGCTTTACCGTAAACACCGAACACCAACAACGTAAGTGGGTTCATTGCCTCGTCAAGTCTCAATCCCTCGAGGTATGGCCAATCGATGATCCGACTG
>NZLH01000029.1 GCA_002694155.1 Pusillimonas sp.
GCGGCCTGAAAAATCAATCACCACGCGTGACAGCGCTTCGTCGAGCGGCACGTAGGCGTGGCCGTAGCGGCGCAAGCCTTTTTTGTCGCCCACGGCGGCGGCCACGGCCTGGCCCAGCGTAATGCCCACGTCTTCCACGGTGTGGTGGTCGTCGATATGGGTGTCGCCGTCGCAGTGGATGTCCAGATCAATTAAACCGTGGCGCGCGATTTGGTCGAGCATGTGGTCTAAGAAAGGGACGCCCGTGTTAATGGTTTGGCGGCCGGTGCCGTCTAAATTAATGGCCACACGAATACGGGTTTCGTTGGTATTACGTGAAATTTCAGCGGTACGCATGGTTTAAGGTCTTTCTGTGCAAAAGGGCCGGATTGCTGCGGCCATGTGTTCGGGTAAGGGCTTGCTTAGCGCTTTGGCGGCGTATCCAGGCGGTATTCCGCGCTGGCCGCGTGAGCTTGCAGGCCTTCACCATAAGCCAGGTGCGCGGCAATGGTGCCTAACGTTTGGGCGCCGTTGTGCGAAACCTGGATAATGCTGCTGCGTTTCTGGAAATCATACACCCCCAGCGGTGAAGAGAAACGCGCGGTGCGGGAAGTGGGTAAAACGTGGTTCGGCCCGGCGCAGTAATCGCCCAGCGATTCCGAGCTGTAGCGGCCCAGGAAAATGGCCCCCGCATGGCGGATTTTGTCGGCCACGGCGTTCGGGTTTTCGGTGGAAATCTCCAGGTGCTCGGGCGCGATGTCGTTGGCAATCGCACAGGCTTCGTCAAGGTCTTGCACCAGAATCAATGCGCCGCGGTTGGCCAGGCTGGTGCGAATAATGTCGGCACGCGGCATGGTGGGCAGCAGGCGATCAATGGCTTCCTGCACTTGGTCTAAGTACGCTTCGTTGGGGCATAGCAAAATGCTTTGCGCCAGTTCATCGTGCTCGGCCTGCGAGAACAAGTCCATGGCGATCCAGTCGGCCGGTGTGGTGCCGTCGGCAATGATTAGAATTTCGCTGGGGCCGGCAATCATGTCGATGCCTACCGTGCCGAAGACGCGGCGTTTGGCCGCAGCTACATAAGCGTTGCCGGGGCCCACAATTTTATCGACCGCAGTAATGGTAGCCGTGCCGTAGGCCAGCGCGCCCACCGCTTGCGCGCCGCCAATGGCCCAGGCGCGGTCAACACCGGCAATGGCGGCGGCGGCCAGCACAATGGGGTTGCGCACGCCGTTTGGGGTGGGTGTCACCATGACCACTTCTTCCACCCCGGCCACTTTGGCGGGAATGGCGTTCATGAGTACGGACGATGGGTAGGCCGCTTTGCCCCCGGGTACGTAAAGACCTACGCGATCGAGCGGAGTAATTTTTTGGCCCAGCACAGTGCCGTCGGCCTCGGTGTATGACCAGCTTTGGGCTTTTTGGTGTTCGTGGTAGCTGCGTACCCGTTCGGCCGCTTGTTCCAGGGCGGTACGCTGCTCAGCCGGCAGGCTTTCCAGCGCGGCCAGCCATTCCGACTTGGGGATTTCCAGTTCCGCCACGCTGCCGGCCTGCACGCGGTCGAAGCGCTGCGTGTATTCCAGCAGGGCTGTGTCGCCTGTATGCTCAACCGCCTTCAGAATGTCGGTCGTGGCGCGTTCAATGGATTCGTCTTGCGAAGCATCGAAGGCCAACAATTTGCGCAGGGTCGCTGCAAAGTTGGGGTCGGTAGAGCGAAGGCGCTGAATGGATGACATGATGGTGCCGAAAAATAGCTGTACTAATTAAATGAGGGCAACAGGGGCGTTTTCAATTAATGATGTGTGAAGCTTAATGCTATTTGTCTGCGGTGGCTTTTGCAAATGCATCAATAAGGGGTTGCAATGCCTGGGCGCGGGTTTTTAGCGACGCCTGGTTCACAATAAGCCGCGACGAAATATGCGCAATTTCTTCCACTTCCATTAAATGGTTGGCGCGCAGGGTGCCGCCGGTTGACACCAGGTCGACAATGGCATCGGCCAGCCCCACCAGGGGCGCCAGCTCCATGGAGCCATACAATTTGATGAGATCGACATACACGCCTTTGCGGGCGAAGTGTTCACGCGCGGCTTGTACGTATTTGGTGGCCACGCGCAGGCGCGAGCCCTGGCCCACCGCAGCTTCGTAGTCGAAGCCTTCGCGTACGGCCACGCACAGGCGGCATTTGGCAATGTTCAGGTCAATAGGCTGGTACAGGCCGCCGGGGTGTTGTGCGGCATGTTCGAACAAGACGTCTTTGCCGGCAATGCCGAAGTCGGCTGCGCCGTACTGCACATAGGTGGGCACGTCGGACGCGCGCACAATAATTAAACGTAGCCCTGGGTCGCTGGTGGGCAGAATCAGTTTGCGCGAACTTTCCGGGTTCTCGCTTACCTGAATGCCGGCTGCTTCCAGCAGGGGCAGGGTCTCTTCAAAAATCCGGCCTTTCGAGAGCGCCAGAGTAAGCGGCGCTTGTACGTTGGCGGTGGCGGGACTCATAGGGCTTCCTGTTTAATCCGTTCAATGTGGGCGCCGACCTGGCGCAGTTTGTGCTCCATATGCTCGTAGCCACGATCCAAATGATAAATGCGTTCCACCGTGGTGTCGCCCTCTGCGGCCAAACCGGCAATGACCAGGCTGGCCGAGGCGCGCAGGTCGGTTGCCATGACGGTGGCGCCGGAAAGCGCTTTCACGCCGGTCACAATGGCGGTGTGGCCGTCGATGTCGATTTGCGCCCCCATGCGGCTCAGTTCCTGCACGTGCATGAAGCGGTTTTCGAAAATGTTTTCGACAATAACGGCGGTGCCGTCGGCCAGCGTGTTCAGCGCCATGACCTGGGCTTGCATGTCGGTGGGGAAGGCCGGGTATTCGTAGGTACGAAAGCTCACGGCCTTGGGGCGCCGGCTCATGGTGCCGCGAATCCAGTCGGGCCCGGTTTCAATGCCTACGCCGGCTTCGCGTAGTTTGTCGAGCACGGCACCCAGTGTGTCGGGCGCGGCGTGGCGCAGCGTAATGTCGCCGCCGGTGGCGCCAACGGCACACAGGAAGGTTCCGGCCTCAATGCGGTCGGCCACAATGTTGTGCTCGGCACCGTGCAGGGTTGGCACGCCGTCGATAATAATGCGGTCGGTGCCGTGGCCTTGAATACGGGCACCCATTTTTATCAGCAGCTCGGCCAAGTCGGTTACTTCGGGTTCGCGCGCGGCATTTTCCAGAATGGTGCGGCCTTCGGCCAGGGTGGCGGCCATCATCAGGTTTTCGGTACCGGTCACGGTGACCATGTCGGTGCGGATGGTGGCGCCTTTCAAACGCGGTGCTTTGGCAATGATATAGCCGTGTTCAATGCGAATTTCCGCGCCCAGGGCGGTCAGGCCTTTAATGTGCTGGTCGACCGGGCGCTGGCCAATGGCGCAGCCGCCGGGCAAGCTGACACGGGCCTCGCCGAAGCGAGCCAGCAGCGGGCCTAACACCAGAATGGAGGCGCGCATGGTTTTCACCATGTCGTACGGGGCTTCCAACTTGGTTAACTGCCCGGCATTGAGCGCCAGTGTGGCGTCGCCGTTCAGGTCGCCTTTTACGCCCATTTGCCGAAGCAATTTCAGCATGGTGTGAATGTCTTGCAACGCCGGTACGTTGGTAAGCGCCAGGGTGTCGGCGGTTAGCAGGCCGGCGCACAGAATGGGCAGCGCGGCGTTTTTTGCGCCGGAAACCGTGATTTCACCCTGCAGGGGTTGGCCCCCGGTGATGCGTAGCTTATCCATTCGCGTTGGCGTTGTATTCGTCGGGCGTGAGGGTGCGCATGGATAAAGCGTGGATTTCGCTTTTCATACGCTCGCCCAGGGCTTTGTACACCAGTTGGTGGCGGGCAATGAGCCGCTTTCCGGCAAATTCGGGCGACACAATAACCGCTTCGAAGTGCGAGCCGTCGCCCACCACTTCAATGTGTTCACAGTTCAGGTTGTCGCTAATGTATTGGCGAACTTCTTCAGGTGTAGGCAGCATANTTTTATGATCGCAGTTTGTAGCCGGCGGCCANCAGGCGCATCGTGTAGGCGCACAACACAACGAACACCCCGGTTACGACNGCCAGGCTTGTCCAGGGGGAGACGTCGGACACGCCGAAGAACCCATAGCGGAAGCCGTCGATGGTGTAGAAAATGGGGTTGTAGTGCGACACGGCTTGCCAGAAGGGCGGCAGGCTGTGAATGGAATAAAACACACCCGACAAAAACGTNGCGGGCATAATCAGGAAGTTTTGNAAGGCGGCNAGNTGGTCGAATTTTTCNGACCACAGCCCGGCAATAATNCCCAGCGNNCCCATAATGCCGCAGGAAAGCATGGCGAACGCCAGAATCCACAGCAGGTTTTGCGGCGGCAGGTCGACAAACGGCAGGGCTACCAGCCAAATGCACAGCCCCACGGCCAGGCCGCGCAAAATGGCGGCAATTAAGTAGGCNGCGAAGAATTCGCGGTGCGAAATGGGCGGCAGCAGCACAAATACCAGGTTCCCGGTAATGCGGCTTTGAATAAGCGATGACGATGGGTTGNCAAAGGCATTTTGCAACATGCTCATCATCATGAGGCCGGGAATTAGGAAGGCGGTATACGGAATGGTGCCGTAAATTTGTACGCGGTCTTCCAGTACATGCGCAAAAATAAGCAAGTACAGCAGCGCCGTAAGTACGGGGGCGGCCACGGTTTGAAACCCCACTTTCCAGAAGCGCAAGATTTCTTTACGTAGCAGGGTGGGAAAGCCAGAGCCCAGGTCGGTGCGGGGTTGAATTAACGACTTGCTCATGCGGAGGCCTTCAGTGCATCTTCATTGTGCATAATGCGCACAAACGCGTCTTCCAGGTCGGCCCCGCCCACGCGGGCCAGCAGGGCTTCGGTGGTGTCCAGCGCCACGACACGGCCGCTTTTCAGCATGGCGATGCGGCCACATAAGGCCTCGGCCTCTTCCAGGTAGTGCGTGGTCAGCAAAATGGTGTGGCCTTCTTTATTCAGGCGCGAGATGAATTCCCACAAAGTGCGACGCAGGTCGACATCGACCCCGGCGGTGGGTTCGTCTAGAATAATGACGGGCGGACGGGGTACCAGTGCCTGGGCCACCAGCACGCGGCGTTTCATGCCGCCTGAAAGCGCGCGCATATTGGCGTTGGCTTTGTCGTCTAGCCCCAGGTTGTAAAGAATTTCGTCGATCCAGTCGTCGTTGTTGTGCAGGCCGAAGTAACCCGATTGCAAACGCAGGGTTTCGCGCACCGTAAAGAACGGGTCGTACACCAGTTCTTGTGGCACCACGCCCAGCGAACGGCGGGCTTCTTTGTAGTCGGTAACCACGTCGTTACCGCATACGCTGGCGCTGCCCGAGGTGGCGTGTGCCAAACCGGCCAGAATAGAGATCATGGTGGTTTTGCCGGCGCCATTGGGCCCAAGCAAACCGAAAAATTCGCCGTGTTCAACGGTAAGGCTAACGTCGTTAAGCGCTTGAAACCCTGGGCGCTGCTTCATGCCGGGGCGCAAGAGCCCGCGCCACCCTGCCGAGCGCGGCGGGTAGACTTTTGATACGTGATTCAGACTGAGTGCGGACATAGATAAAAAGATCAAGGCGGGGCATTAAGGGGCCCCGCAAAACCTCTATTGTAGTTTTTATTGGTATTTATTGGTATTTATTGCTGTTTGTGGCGGCGTGCGGCTTATTGGCGCGCATTATGCTGGTTCAGGGCGGTAATTAAGCCGTCGATACCGTTTTGGTTAATTTGCTGCGCAAACTGGTTACGGTAATTTTGAATCAGCCAAATGCCTTCTACGTTCAGGTCGTAAATTTTCCAGCCGTTGGGGTTCTTTTCCATACGGTAATCTACATTAACGGGTGGGCCGTTGCGCTGGGTAAGCTGGGTGCGTACCACGACATCGTCTGCTTGCGGGTCGCCACGAAACGGCAGGGGTTTAATTTCAGACACGTCGTCGGCTTGTTCCAGCGCACCACTGTAGGTGCGAATAAGTGTGCCCTTGAATGCTTCAACCAGTTCTTTTTGTTGTTGGGGTGTGGCTTGGCGCCAATAACGGCCGGCCGACAGGCGGGTGGTTTTTTCCAGGTCGACATAGGGCAGTACGTACTCATTGACCAGTGCGTTGATACGGTTCAGATCGCCCGCTTTGGCTTTGTCGTCGGCGCGTAGCGCAGCCAGGGCGTTGTCGGCCACGGTTTTAATGAAGTCGTTGGGAGCCGCTTCGCGGTTTACCTGCTGCGCTTGTGACGTGGCGTTGGCGGGCAAGGCTGCCAGGGCTAAA
Source organism: Pusillimonas sp. (assembly GCA_002694155.1). Lineage (GTDB taxonomy): Bacteria > Pseudomonadota > Gammaproteobacteria > Burkholderiales > Burkholderiaceae_B > Neopusillimonas. The sequence continues at coordinate 6,268 of NZLH01000029.1, forward strand.
AAGCCCGAAGCACCAGCTAGCCCAGCCAAGCCAGACAGGCCGGCTGAGCCCATGACGCCTGCTATGGCCAGGCTTGAAAACGTGTTCTTAACTGCGCGTGTCAGTTCAAACATGGAAATAGAACTCCTTGGTTTAGGCTTACTGGCCCGACGGTTATTGTGAAGAACCCGAGGCCGCTCCGTTGGCGTTTGTTTGGCCGCTGGTTACGCTGCTGGTCGTGTCCTCGTCGTCAGAGTAGTCGGGCAACGTATCGTTGTCTTCATACTTGGGCAGGCCCTCGGGCGTGGTGTTGGGGTCGACACTTTGGCCTTGTACCAGTGCGGCGCGGCGCTGAATGTAGGCGTCGCGAATAAAGGCGTAGCGGTCGAGCGCAATGCGGTCGACCATTTCGTCGGCGCTTAGCAGGCTGGCCCGCATGTCGATTGCCGCAAGCGCAATAATGCTGTTACGCACCGGGATATTATCGATAGCGAAAATGGGCGCGTAAGGCGGGGTGTAGTCGTACGCAAACCAGGCAACCGTGCTGGTGCCGTCGCGCAGGTTGCTGGAACC
>NZLH01000030.1 GCA_002694155.1 Pusillimonas sp.
TGGGTTGGTCAAGCCTTAACACCACACTGATTGAACGCAGGAAACTGGTAATGGTACCTAGCAAAAAAGCGGCGCCCGTTACTATTCGGCCAGTGGTAAGGGGCCGGCCTGCCAGGGCCAGGTAGCTTAAGCCAGCCAAAATAATGCCGATAAGTGTGGAAACAAATGCAAGCCGAAACTGGAAGTTAGGTTGAACGAGAGTGAACCAGGCGATAACCGCAGTAAAGGCAAGCGTTGCTACGCCTATTAGCAAGTAATGTGTAAGCTGCCGGCCGTGATACCGCAGTAACCCACTAACCATAAAAATCAGGCTTACCGCAAGTAAAAAATTTGCCAGGACAATGCCGGCAATAGGGGGTAGCGTTTCTCTGAAATTAAACAGCAGGCTGCATGCTAAGAATACCCAGATGCCGGTGGTCCAGCTGTTTATGCCCCGAACAGTTGGCGAAAAGCTTTGTCGCATCGCCAGTAGAATAAGTGCGCTTAGCGCTGTAAGTGCGCTGATTACAAACACCAGCGTGCGTGGTTCGACAAAACTCATGAGGTTTGTTTGGTTGACGCTTTTGGCTGAATAATTTCCGTCATCGACTCAATGGTGTAGTCAACCGCATCGTTAATGGGAAAGAATACCTTCGAGGCACCAAGCTTTTCAAGCATGTGGCGGTAGTGCTCGTCGCGCGCGACAATTGCCACACGCTCTTCAGGATAATGTTTTTGCAGGATACGCAGAAGATTTGTATTGGCCTCCAGCTCGGGCAAGGTGCTAATAACCCAGGTGTCCGGATGCAGCGGTAGCGTCTCGATAAATTCTTCATCGGCACCGTCGCCGTAATGCACGGGAATGCCATGACGCCGGTTTGCTTTTGCGCTTTGCGGGTCAAAATCGACGCCTACTACTTTTAAGCCGGCATGTTTCAAACCGTGTGCAAGGCGTGTGCCATAACGCCCCAGGCCAAACACAATGACATCGGGCCGCGTCTCATTGTGCGAGTCCTGTTCTACCGCTAATTCACGATACGGGTTCCGACGCTCGAACGGGCTTAGTAACGGCGACAGGACGTTATATAGTTTTTGGGAGTACAGAATCATGTACGTTGATAGGGCGATGGTGATTAAGCCAACCAAGGTGGTTAGGCCAAGTACACTTTGGCCGACATGCCCCATGGAAATTCCCATGGCGACAAAAATAATTGAAAATTCGCTGATTTGCGCAACAGTAAGGCCTGCCATGAAGCCAGTGCGTTTTCGGTAGCCCATGTAGCCCATAATCGCCAGTACGATAAGCGGGTTGCCAATTAGAACGAAGGCCGACAATACGACTGAAGAGAATAGTTCATCGCCCAGCGTTGAGAAGTCGAGCTGCGACCCAAGGTGGATAAAGAAGAACAGCAGCAGAAAATCTTTAATACCAGACAGGCGCGCGTTAATGGCATCGCGGTAACCTGATGACGCCAACGCAAACCCGGCCAGGAAGGCGCCGGCCTCTTTGCTGAAGCCGGCCCATTCACCTACGGCTGCCAGGCCCGTACCCAGCGCCATTGCAAAAACCAGCAAAAGTTCCTGAGAGCGTGCCATGGCACCAATAATTTGCGGTAACACCCATTTGATAAGAACATACATGCACACAATGGCGGTGGCGATCTTTAAGGCAAGCAAACCCAGCACGACAGCGGTGCTATTGCTGGCATGTTCAACGCCTAACGCGCTCATGACCATCATGGCAACCACAACGGCCAGGTCTTGAACAATTAGAAAGCCTACGGCAATGCGGCCATGCAACGAATCGAGTTCGCGCTTGTCGGAAAGAAGCTTGATGATAATAATGGTGCTTGAGAAGGTAAGGGCAACGGCAACGTACAGTGCCTCAACTGCCGATTTGCCCAACAACATAATGAGGGCAAAACCAATGATGATGGTGAAGGTAAGTTGACCCAGCCCGGTGGCCAGTGCCACCGGGCCAAGTTGGCGAACCTGTTTTAAGTCAAGTTTTAAGCCCACCAGAAACAGCAGTACCGTAATACCAATTTGGGCTAGAAGCTCAATTTGCGAATGCGCGGAAACAAAACCAAACGCGGCAGGCCCTACTAAAATACCCACAATAATGTAGGTGATGATAAGCGGCTGTTTAAGTTTTAGCCCTATCGCACCTGCCACCGCGGCAATAATAAGAATAAGGGCAAATTCGGTATAAATTTCGGGCATGTGTGCTCTTGCAAAAAGAGAATATTGGAAATTTATACCTAGTTTAGGTCATGTTTTGCTCATCGTCTTCCTAAAGTCTTGTGCAAGGCGTTTTTCAAAGCGTTGTGCTGTGTCATGTCGCTTGAGGTGGCTTTCCAGGCAATGAAGCCGTCGGGGCGAATTAAAACAGCGCCGCTGTTCGATATTGCGTAGCGCGTTGTGAATTGGTTTTCGGGGTCGGCTAGTGTGCTTTTGGTGTTCAGCGCATAAACATCGACAGGAAGGTTTAACTCCGCCTGCAGTTTTTGCATAATGGCGCGCCAATCTTCCCCCTCGCTTGCGCACAGTAGCACATGGTTCTTTGATGCCAGGTCCAGCACTGAGCACGCTTTACCGTCGCGCTTTAGCAAAAGGTGGGGGGCGCGGCTGCCAGGTCGGCCTGTTGCCGCGCGCGGGTCTTCGTAAACAAGGTCGTGGTCATTTTCCACTGGCGCAATAGCTGAAGACCGGTACAGGTAGCCAATTTCCATATTCAAGTCGTCTACCAGCGGCTGCATGCCTTCGCGATCGCGTTCTGGGTGGATGCGCAGTACATAGCGCGTGTAGGCTTGCTCAACGGTCAGGGCGCCAACGGGGCGGCGTTCGGCGTCATAGGTCTCTAGTAACGAGGGGGCCGCTATTCCTTTAACAACTAAAGCCAGTTTCCAGCATAGGTTGTGCATGTCTTGCACGCCTGTATTGCCGCCAAACCCTCCGGTGGGGGGCATGATGTGCGCGGCGTCTCCGGCAAGAAAAACCCGGTTGCTTGAGAATGCGCAAGCAACATCGGCTACGGCACGCCAGCGCGCAATGTCTTCGATAGTAATGTTTACGTTTGCGTCACCAATACCTTCTCGCACAAGCGATTCAGCCAGCTCCGGGGTAATAATATCGGCAATGTTGTGCGCTTGTGGCTTGCTTACGTCGCCTACCGTGTTTACAACAAGAAAACCTGCTTCGCCACTACGTACCATACGGAAGAAACCACGCAATTTGTCATTTTTTACGTAGATGACGCCCAGGTTTCGGCCTTCCAGCCAGCGGCTGCAATTGGCTTTGAAATAGATAGTGACACTATGAGAAAGCTGGCCATGCCCGACCATTTCAATACCCAGTTTGTGACGGACGGGGCTGCGGTTTCCATCGGCCGCAATCATATACTTTGCGCGAATGGTGTCTTCTTTGCCAGAGTCTAGATAGCGCACGGTTGCCGTGACGCCCTCATTGTCTTGACTGAAATCAATCAGTTCGGTGTTATAGCTTAACTGGGCCCCCAGTTTTTGGGCGTGGTCGCGCAGTAACGGCTCTAAACTTTGTTGTGTCATGAAAAGCCGTCGACTGGGGCTGTAGTGCTCTACGCCTGCATTCAAGTTGGCTATGTATTGCGCAATTTCTTTTCCGGCTAATGACTCTACTGCGCTAATACCACCGTCTGGGTCAAATTGCTCTTCCGATGACTTGCGTACAGCCTCTTCCAGGCCAATAGCGCGAAAAGCCTCAAGTGTACGCAGGTGGAAGTGGCCTGCGCGTGGGTGAATGGCCGTGCCTTGATGACGTTCAACAGAAAGGCAATTTACGCCATGATGCGCAAGCATGGCTGCGGCAGAAAGACCAACCAGGCTGCCGCCTACAATTAAAACATCAGTTTGAATCATGGTTTTTCCAGAATTAAAGTGAGTGTTTAACGTTGCCTTAAGGTAGACGTTGCCCTGTTAAGTTGGCTATCAAATTCTGGTTGCTCCTTTTCAAATTCTGGCTTGGGAATAACCCCGATTTGTTGCCTAAACAATGCCGTACTGTTCTATATTCAGAAAAACAGCAGACAAATTTTTGGAGTGAGGTGGTCTTGGTGTGTAGACGAGAAAATGCTGACGGGCGCAAGAGACACAGGTGGGGGTAATGGGGTTGTTAGCAAAAAACGGTGAGTTTCGCGCCGACGAAACGCATGGCATTGCCACAATGCCCGGCAATCATTTGCACGTTTCAAGCCAGGGTCGCGGGTGGCGTAATTTATATGCCTCTTTGGCGACCGAGCAGTCGTGGTCGGCAACGGTACATCCCGTAGCGCATTTTTGTCTGGCTTATTGTGTTTCAGGTGCTGCGCAAATTGAAAGACGTGTGGCCAATATGGGGCAAAGCCATTCGGCTTACTTGCGGCCTCGGTGTTTTGGTTCTATTCCACCCGAGGTCGAGTCAACCTGGCAAGTAAGTGGCTCTCCGCAAGTCATGTTGCTTTATTTGCGGCGCTCGTTAATTGATCAGGTTGTGACAGAGGTATATGAAGGCGATGTGTCTCGTGTTCAGATTCGCCCGATTTTGGGCGAGGGTGAGCCTTTGCTAGAGCAGCTATCGTTAGCAGTACTGGCAAGCATGCGCACGCCTGATTCAAATAACGCTTTGTATGTTGAGGCCTTGGCGCAAACGCTGGCCATGCATACCTTGTTTGCGTTGGGGTCCGGCGTTAACCAGCGGCGTCTGTTTAGCGCGTCGTGTCAGCCACTTTCGCACGGTGCGGTGCGCAGGGTACTTGATTACATTGAAAACTGTCTGGATCGAGACTTAAGCATTGCGACTTTAGCGGGGGTTGCTAATTACAGCCCCCATTTCTTTGCCAAATCGTTTAAAAAACAGTTGGGTCAGTCATTACACCAGTATGTCTTGCAGCGTCGTGTGGAGCGGGCCAAGCACCTGTTGCTGGCATCAGATCAGGTCGTTAGCCAAATTGCTTTTGCAACAGGGTTCTCTAGCCAAAGCCATTTAACCAGCGCTTTTAAGAAGCGTTTTGGGGTTACGCCTGCGGTATTCCGCGAATTAAATACGCCCACTTCAGTTATGCGGCAGTAAAAAGTTTTACGCCGCCACCTTCGCGCTTTGCCATGTATAGCGCTTTATCGGCGTGAGTTATGTTGTCGTCAAGCGAGCACTGTGGATGAAACCAGGCAAGGCCCACACTGGCGCTAACCTGCACCGTTTGGTCGCCGCGCGATAATGGGGTTTGACTTAAGGCCTCACGTAAACGGCGCCCGATTTTTATGGCTTGTTCGCTTGAGCCTGCCTCCAGTAAAGCGATGAATTCATCGCCACCCCAGCGACATAGTGCATCTTCCGTTCTAAGTATTTTCTTCATTACATGAGCAGCATGGTTTAAAACCAAATCGCCTACTTGGTGGCCATAGGCATCGTTAATATGTTTAAAGTTGTCAAGGTCAACCAGCATTAGCAGCATACCGCGTGCTTGTTTATGTTTAGCAGGCGATGCCTGAACAAGCTGCGCTTCAAATGCGCGCCGGTTCAGTAGCCCGGTTAACGGGTCTTCATGGGCCAGGCGTTGCATTTCGCCGCGCGCATGATGCAGTTCATTCAGTAATTTGTTTTGCGCTTTGTGAACACGCCGATACTCTAGCAAAAGCATGGTTTGCTGGCGTAAGGCCTTAAGCAAGTCTACTTGTTCCGTTGATAACGTGCGCGGTTCGTAATCCAATACGCAAAGCGTACCAAGTGGCAAACCGTCATTTGACTTAATTAATGCGCCTGCATAGAAACGCAATGCGTTGTTCTCGCCGGCGACAAGAGGGTTGCCATTTGTACGAAGATCTGTTCGCGTGTCCTCGATAATCATTAAATCTTCTTCAAGTAGGGCATGGCGGCATATTGAAACATCTAACGGGGTTTCTTTAATGCCTAAACCTCTTTCTGCCTTGAACCATTGTCGATCGGCATCAATAAAATTGATAACGGCAATGGGTGTATTGCAAATGTAGGCGGCGCAATTGATAAGGTCGTTATAAGCTGCTTCGGCTTGCGTATCGAGAATATCGTAGGCCCTTAACGTTTTAAGGCGATGCTCCTCGTTAAAGGAAGTAGAAGTTGGCATAAGCTAGAGCCTGTACTAGAGAACGGATGCGGCTTGCTTAAGCCGTTATGACATCATAGGCAGTCGCTAAACTACTGAGACTTTTATTTTCATCAGTGGTTCAATTGTACATTTTTGTTACAAGAGGCAGGCAATGACAGGCTGGGGATATGTTTATTTAGGAATTGCAATTGTGGCTGAAGTGATTGGTACCAGCGCCTTGAAGGCGTCAGACCAGTTCACGCGCTTATGGCCCAGCGTGGTAACCGTGGTGGGTTATGGCATTGCTTTCTACTTTTTGTCTTTAACCCTGAAAACGATACCAACGGGCATTGCCTACGCTGTTTGGTCGGGCGTAGGCATTGTGTTGATTTCGTTGGTGGGGTGGTGGTTCTTTCGCCAGGCGCTAGACTTACCCGCTGTTATAGGTATGGGGCTAATTGTGGCGGGGGTCATTGTGATTAACGTATTTTCGAAAGCCGTCGCTTAAGGGCGATTCAAGCTGTACGCCTTAGGTTTTCACTATTTAAGTTCTTTACCATTGGCATCGCTTACGCTGATGTCAATGGGAATGCCTTGCCCGACGCTTTGCGTAACGGTACAGAATGCTTCGAATTGCGATAACACGCGATCAAGGTGATTCAGCTCTTCGGCGGCTACGCCAAGCTGAATGACGGCTTTCATGTGGGTAATACGCAAGCGCCCTTGGTCGTTTCGACCAATGGTGGCGGTTACGTCACACGTAATTGGTTCCGGATTCCCGTTGTATTTCTTAATAGCAAAAAACAGTGAGTCGCTTAGGCAGTTGCCTACGGCTGCAGCAAGGAACTGTGCCGGAGAAGGACCTTTGCCTTCGCCAATTGGCGGTGGTTCATCGCCCAAAATGGTAGGCAGGTTGTTGCCAAAACTGATTTCAAATTGGAAATCTTTCTTTTGTTTGAGTTGGACTGAAGTGGACGCGTCGGACATGGCTAGCTCATATTAGTTTAATCGTTGCTAATAATAACCTTCATGGTTTTTTCCCGGGCAGCGTTCGCAAAAACCTCGTAGGCTTTCATGAAGTCGCTGAACGGGAAACGATGGCTAATCAGTCCTGCAGGCTGAAGTTTGCCCGATGTGACGGTTTTCATAAGCATGGGCGTGGTGTTGGTATTTACCAGGCCCGTGGTTATGGTCACATTTTTAATCCAAAGGTTTTGAATTTGCAGGTCTACAGGGGTGCCATGCACCCCTACGTTAGCCAAGTGTCCTCCAGGGCGGATAATATTTTGGCAAACGTCAAAGGTTGCAGGAATGCCTACCGCTTCAATTGCAACGTCGACACCGTCTTTCGTGGTGCTGTGAATAAGTGCTTCAACATCTTCTTTGGTGCTGTTAATGACTTCGGTAGCACCAAATTTCTTGGCCATTTCCAGGCGGGCGTCGTCGACGTCTACCATAATTAAGCGTGCCGGCGAATAAAACTGTGCGGTTAGCAGGGCTGCCATGCCCACGGGCCCGGCACCCACAATGGCCACGGTATCGCCCGGCTTAACGGCACCATACAAAACACCAATTTCAAAGCCGGTTGGCAAAATATCGCTTAGCATGACCAGTGCTTCTTCGTCAGACCCTTGCGGAATGGGATACAAACTGTTGTCGGCGTGGGGAATACGCACGTATTCAGCTTGTGTGCCGTCAATTAAGTGCCCCAAAATCCAGCCGCCGTCTTCGCAATGTGAATACATTTGTTGTTTGCAGTACTCGCATTTGCCACAGGAAGTAATGCAGGAAATCAGCACCTGGTCTCCCTTCTTGTAATTACTTACGGCGCTGCCAACTTCCTCAACAATGCCCACGCCTTCGTGGCCCAGAATGCGGCCGTCGGTTACCGCAGGCACATCACCCTTAAGAATGTGAAGGTCGGTTCCACAAATTGTAGTTTTTGTAATGCGGATAATGGCGTCGGTAGGGTGTTGGATTTTAGGCGCTGGTACCGATTCCCAACTTTTTTTGCCCGGCCCGTGATAGACCATTGCGTGCATGGTGGATGGAATTGACATGAGAAACCCCGCAAATAGAAGTAGCAAGACGATGAATGTACCTACACGATAACTGTGTCATAAACATATTGCATTCATATTGATTTTGGTCAACGGGAAGCAAGAAGACTTGGTATCATTAAGGCGTTGATTCATCATATATTTCCAGAGAGCAATCATGCCGCAATATCGTTCCAAAACATCTACTCATGGTCGTAATATGGCCGGTGCCCGCGCGCTTTGGCGCGCCACCGGTATGAAAGATGGTGATTTCGAAAAACCCATTATTGCGGTGGTCAATTCCTTTACACAGTTCGTGCCTGGGCACGTTCATTTGAAAGACATGGGCCAGCTTGTGGCGCGCCAAATCGAGGCGGCTGGCGGGGTGGCCAAAGAGTTCAACACTATCGCCGTCGACGACGGTATTGCGATGGGCCACGGTGGCATGCTCTATTCGCTACCATCGCGTGAACTTATTGCCGACTCGGTCGAGTACATGGTGAATGCGCACTGCGCCGATGCCATGGTGTGCATTTCAAATTGCGACAAAATCACCCCGGGCATGCTTATGGCCGCCATGCGTTTGAATATCCCCGTGGTTTTTGTGTCGGGCGGCCCCATGGAGGCCGGCAAGGTTATTGATACAAGCAGCAAGAAAATTCTGATGAAGCTTGATTTGGTCGACGCCATGGTTAAGGCAGCCGACGACAGCGTGTCCGACGAAGATTTGGGCGAGATCGAGCGCAGTGCATGTCCTACATGCGGTTCGTGTTCCGGCATGTTTACTGCCAATTCTATGAATTGTTTAACTGAAGCGCTGGGTTTGTCTTTGCCTGGTAACGGCACTATTGTGGCTACCCACGCGCGGCGCCGCACCTTGTTCGAGAATGCGGGCAAGTTAGTGGTTGAATTATGTAAACGTTATTACGAACAAGACGATGCTTCGGTGTTGCCTCGTAATATTGCAACCTTCGAGGCATTTGAAAATGCCATGACACTTGATGTGGCCATGGGCGGTTCAACCAATACTGTGTTGCATCTTCTGGCGGCAGCCCAAGAGGCGGGTGTAGATTTCACCATGTCCGACATC
>NZLH01000031.1 GCA_002694155.1 Pusillimonas sp.
TCTTTTATAAGTTCACAGCTGAATACCAGGCTTTGAAAGAAGTTTACGGAGATAATATTTGTAACACCCTTGATGAGTTTTGTAACACCAACAAAAATATTGCTTTGCAAATAGTAAGTGGCAGAGAGGGTATAAGTCTAAGACAAGCTGAAGCATTGATATATTATAATATAGATTTCAGTGCTACCAGCTACTGGCAATCAAGAGATCGAATGACCACAAAAGATAGAATGTATAACAAAATATACTGGATATTTGCTAAAGGCGGTATAGAAAAAAGTATTTACCAAACTGTCGTAAAGAAGAAAGATTATACATTAAGACATTTCAAAAAGGATTTGCTAACTTTGTAATATGACTGAGCAACAAATCCAATCTAAAAGAATTAAAGAGTTAGAGGAGCAAGGTTACTATGTTATCAAGCTAATTCAAACCAATAAGAATGGTATTCCAGACTTAATTGCGTTGCCTCAAAATTGTGATGCGTTGTTTAGTGAAGTAAAAAGACCACGACAAAAGGTCTCTGCGTTACAAAAATATAGGATAAAGGAATTAGAAGAACATGGAATTAAAACAGAAGTATATTCGGGATAGCGGGTATGACCTGGATGATGACTTCACTGATTTTCTACACAAAGTAGACCCAGTGTTGGCATACAGAATAGGTAAATACATAGAGGATCATGTTAGGGAAGTTCCTGATAATCCATTACGGTCTCATGTTTTAGGTGGGGTTGTAATGCATGAAAATAAACCTGTTACATTTGCTTTAGAGCTTGTAAAACAAAAAGGTTTATTAGTTAGTTTAACAAATCTTATATTTATTTCAATGGATGAATATTTGGATTTAATTAATTTAAATTGTTATATCAAATCAAATGAAAGCAGTAGACAACCTATTACAGATAACAAGCGAAGTATTCTTGCTATCTGATATCTTATCCAACAGTAGAAAAATACAATACATTGAAGCTCGTTCTATAATTTATGTGCTATTAAGAGACCACTTGCATTTAACATTTCAAAAAATAGCCAACATATTTGATAAAAACCATGCAACAGTTCTTCATGCATACAATCAGTATCCTTATTTAGAAAAACATAATCCAAGTTTGAAGAATAAATTTGAAGTAATTCAAAAACTATGGATAGGTTACACACAAAAATCTTCTAAAAGTATTCCAGAAAAATACCAAAAACAGCTAAAATCTTTGCGAGAACAAAATAATTTCCTTAAATTGTCACACAACATACTTTTAAAAAAGATAAAACTTATGGTGTGGGCTAACGAAGATGCACAAGATTGCAAATATTCAATAGAAGATGTCAGCAAAATTATGAATTATAAAACATGGTCTGACAAAAAAAAGATTGATACTCTTTTACATATTGATTGTGCAATGTATTGTAACTTAGGATTAGACTCTACCATGGCTGATAGAAAAGAGGTAAAACAAAAATCAAGAATCATATACAGAACTATAAAGACATTAGATGAAAGAGCTGGGAATCTCTTTCTACAATCAATGGATTAAACTGTATGACTAAAATATCGGAGGAAGATGTAAATGCGATAGCACATATCAACTATGTCGCTAACAATCTTCATGACTCTGTGAACGACCTTTACGAAGAGCTTATGGATAGAGACAATAAAGCTGCGAAAGATAAAGCTCAGGAAATTTGTCGGATATGTGCGGATCTAATCCANTCANTNNCCGATGAAATATGAANAGAGANCGAGCTCAAGANCTAAAANAGTTTGCACAAACCATTGCANANCGTTTTTCTAATCCTACTCGNGNAGGAAACCAAAATCANGAAACCTTTTCAGTNGANGANGTAATACCAATATCAGATGATAGTGCTGTTNTTAATTTTAAAAAAACTTCAGATAAAGTACAGTCAGGAAAAATAGCTGTTGCTTTTTGCTATTATATAAATAGAGGTAGATCTAAAGGTTGGAAATATTTTTTTCCCACCGATTCACATCTGCATGGGTTTTATGCTTTTCAGTTTTATAAGTTGGAGGCCGAAAGAAAAAATTATAAACACAACTTCAAGAAACAGACATAACTTCTGCGAGTTTTTTTGCTTTCACCAACTTAGCACATTTTTCATAATCTTCTTCTTCAGTGTAATGATCTATAAGAATATCATACACATCATCTTCCATAGGTACATACGGTTTGGTTGGGTCAAATATGAAGGCTGCGTTCTCATCACCTTCTAATAATTCACGATAAGAAAACTGATATGTAAGCACCAGATAACTGTATAAAAAACATTTATCTGCATCAAAACCATCTATGTCAAATTTTTTTAGTCTCATTATTTTCTCATGCTTTCTAATATTTCTTCTCTTTGTCTTTTCTTCTGTTCTTTTATTTCATCAAGTTGGTCTTGTAAGTCTTGCGGTAATTTAGGNCGAGACTCTTCAAGGTCTTTATATAATTCAGGATATAATGACCTCAACTCTCTTTTTGTTAAACCTTTTTTCCTTTTTTTCTTAGCATCTCTGTCTTCTTGTGATTCTATTTGATAATCACTAAAATTAAACAATCTTAGTAAAGCTTCTTTAGGGTCTCGAGTTTCGTTCACTAATGTTTTAATATTGTTAAACCATCTAATCATNGACTTAGTGTTTAAACCAAAAATACCAGGTGCATCTTCGTACATTATTTCAAATAATAGTTCTGATGCTTTTTCAGGGTTGGTAGTTGATGTAAATCTACTGGTCTTATCCAATAAAGCATTTATTTGCTCCAATAATGGTAAGTTAGTAATCTCTTTTGACCAAGGTTTTTTATAATAAATGTCTCCTAATATTTGTATCAAATCTCCCACAAAGAATAATGCGTTTATGTTACCTAATATAGCAGCTCTTGTTAAATCCTCTCCATCTTCTTCATCCCATGGAGCTAACACTCCTGGCAAACCATTAGCTAAGTATTGAAACATTACAGGTAATACACTGTGGTATACCAATAAACCTCTAAGGCTTCTTCCAAAGTTACCTAACGCTGAACCTCCTCCTCTACCAGCATCTTTAAAACCACTGCTAAATATTCGGTTAGCGTTTCTAAAATATAATATTTCTTTTCTAAGATATTGTATAATAGAAGTTTTAAACATATTAAATGTTCTTGCTAAGACACCTCCATCTTGATAGTAATCTCTGTTTTGTAAGTCAGTAGATTGCTGCGTAGATCTTGTAGCTTTTTCAAATCTTTTTATTGCATAGTCAATAGCTTGTTGGTCGGTAGCACCAGGGTTTGATTTCTTGTATTGATTTTTATAATAAAGATAAACAGGTAAACCACCGATTAAAATTGCACCTTTATCACCAGCTTTCACCAAAAACATTTGAGCATTTAACAATCTTTGGTACGGACTTCTAAACAGGTTTGATTTTCCTATATCAAAGTCAGAAGCTTTTGTGCTTTTGTAATTTTCTAAACTTCTTATAATATTTCTTCCATATCTATCTTGTATGTATACAGAATTTTTAGATACTTCTTTGGCTAATGAAAGCATCTGTGGTACACTCATTGCTGCATTTGCTGCCCAATTACCAAAACCAATTTCGTTCATGTATGTTGGAAAAGATACCAGCTGCTTTAAAAATATAGTTGGATTTACACCGAGCCTACCAACAACAAATAATGATGTGGCTTTATTGAAAAATATATCTCCCTGACTAAGTTTATTTAAACCCTTTGAAGCTATTTTTGTTATAATACCATTAACTGCATCGTAGGTTCCTTCTGGAAAGTTTATTCGTATAATTTTTTCAAGTCGAGGATTTTTGATTAATTTATTTACTCTATTAACTGTTGGTGCATATGCTGCAAACCAATTCATTTTTTCTTGGTAGGAAACAAAACTTTCTAAAAGATTTTCCGTAGCCAATGCTTTTTTGTTTTGTATTCTAACTTTTGTTGAGCCAGGNGCTGCTGTATTTTGCCATGAGTTTGCACCTGTCGCTAACAAATCAATGTCTTGGATTTCTTGATTTTCTCTTCTGATTGGCCCAATATAATATTGATTCCATGGCATATCAACTCTATATACCTTTTTGTATGTAGTATTGTACCTNTTATATAAGGAGGGATATGCTTCACTTCTCATCCATTCACCCAGTGCCATTGTTTTGGANTGTTTCTCTTCCATAAACTGCTCCATTTGATACATGATTCTTTCATACTGTTCACCAAATTTAGTTTCAAAACCAGCTTTATTAGCTGGGTCTTTATATTGATAAACAAGATAAGCCATTTCCATAGGAGAAAATCTTAAAGTTGTAATATCTAATTTTGCTTTATTCTCTTCAGTTTTGTTTGCTTCATATTCTTTTTTAGCTTTCTCGTAAGATTCTAAATCTTGTGCTATATCTGTATTTATTATTAGACTTGCCTCTTTTACTGCCTTTTGATAATCTTTACCATATATTTCTCTTAAAATATTTTCTAAAGATTCTTTGTCTTGCATTTGGAAAAGCTTGTAATCATTTGAGGCTTGGTCAACCAAATCACTTGTAATTTTATTTACTGAAAATTCACCTTCAAACATTTTACCAGGTATTTTAGTCATGTACTCTATTAATGATGGTAGATCTAATCTTTTTGTAATTAAAAATCTTCTTAATCCAGTCCTTAAGTTTATTAAGTTTCTCACAGGCCAACTTCTTGCTTTATTTTTCTTCGCATCTGTCAGTCGAGAAAAATCATCCATTAATTTATTTGCATCTGGATTTAATATCATTTGCTCGTTAGATTTAGAAACAGGGAGTTGTGGGTCAAAATCTGGATTCTGTATCAACATCTCTATCTTTTTTCCTGTAATACTATACCAGGCTATTTCAAAATCTTTGAGATAGGTGTGGTATGATTCTCTTTTCTGTTGTTCTAACTCACTCCTACCTTCTGATATTATACTATCTAAATTAGTAAGTATTTCATTCAAAGCTGCTACCTTACCTATATCGGTATTATCCATTTCTTGTGCACCAGCATATTGAAGTATCAATTCAAGTGCTGCTTGTTCAGCAAATGCATCGTTGTCTTGTATAGTTTTTTCTGAAAGTTTTTCTAATCTTAATCTTATCTTCTGTTCATAAGCTGCAAGTGCTTCTCCATTTTTAGATTTCTGTATAGTTGCAAACTCAGATTTTATTTGGTCTAAAATTTTAATAGCTGAAGCACTAACAATATTTGCCTTTGCTCTTCCACCTTCTATCTTTGCAAAGTTTTTATTTAATACATTTTTTATCTTACCTTCTAAACCTTTGACTATTTTTGTCGTAGCTATGCCTAATATTTTTTCTTTAACCTTCTGTAAATTTTCTGGTGTAGCATCCTGTATTTCTTTAATTAAAGAAATAGTTTCTGGTTTACTATAATCCTCTGGGGGTAAAACAGCTCTAACAAAGTTTCGTAGAGCTAATTTTAATTTTGAAGAATCTTTTTCTCTGGCCCTCATATTTACAAGTGCAGTTGCCAATCTTATTTTGTTAGCCATATTGACAGATGGAGTGGCATCAAATGATTTTGCTATCTGCATTTGCATTTGTGCCTGTAATGTAGAAAGACCTTTTGCACCTTTAGCTGCTATGTAAGCAGGTTGGCTTTCCATAAACTTAATTACTTTATCTGTAATTTCAGTTTGTGTGTTTTTAAATATTTTAGCATCTCTGTTTCTTTTGCTTAGATCTGCTATTTGTTTTTCTACTTTCTGTATTGCTCTCTTTTTATTTTTCTGG
>NZLH01000072.1 GCA_002694155.1 Pusillimonas sp.
AAGTTGTTTCTGTTCTGTTACGAAGTCTTTGAATAACCGATTGCCCTTGCTCACTCATTCTCCTTTTCATTTCGTTATTTGCAATAACATTCTCGTCAATGATTTGCTTTGCTTGTTCGTCTGTTAAATCGTTGTTGTAATGTTGTAATAATTTTGTATGACTAATAAGATTGTTATCTAACATAAACTGATTAAACATAATTTCATCTTGTGCCGACTTTGGATACTCAGGTTCACTAAAATCTAATCCTAGATCATCAGGAAGTGTGATATTATTTGCACTTAATATTGCTTTCTCTACTTGGTAGATTTCGTGTTCATACATTTCCCACAGATCAACATAATCTTCATAATCCTCTTTACGCTCCAAATCACGTATAACGAGAGCTATACCACTTGGCACTTCTCCACCTGAACGATTAAAGTCAATATGTAGATGATTATTTGCAGCACTTGTTTCCATTATTGTCTTTATTATTTCTATCAAACCTCTCATATCCCCTTTTGGAGAAACAATATCAAAGTTCGCACCCTCAGGTAATATCAAGGTTTCGTCTGTACCAGCTCTTACTACATTAGAATCTGCGTAAACTCCTGTAACTACTGGCTGACCAAATGCTTGAAATCGACCACCGATACAAAGTTCTGTGAACAAAATGTTTACTGCTTCATTTGCTTGTACTATATCGGATGCCCCTGCAACAAAGTGTGAATCAATCTGTGGCTCTCTATGGATAAATGATACTGGAATGATACCATAATTGTGTTCGACTTCATCTAATATCTTACCACTACTATCGTATTTAATCATCAAGGTATCATCAAGATACATATATGTCTGCTCTTGCTCGTATGAGATGTCATCAACCAAATTATCTATTGGATAAGCGATTGCTATTGGGTTTAATGGATCGTCATCAGACATAAACGGATGATAAAAGTAAATAGGATGATAATCTAATTGTTGCTTTGCTGGATTAAAAGTAATTCTACAAGCTACTGTACCTAACAGTTTAGCAATACGCTCAATATGTTTTAACTTTACATTTTTAAATCGTGTCAATGCAGTATATTGATCGTTTACATTACGAATTGCACCTGTACGATATATTCTTGCCATCTTGTTTATAAAACGATGTGTAAAGTTAATAAATAAAGGTGGAACTTCTCTGAAAGCATCAATCTTGAAACGGTTAGCTATGTAACCTTCCATATTTTCACCTTCATAGTAGTCAAGCATCTTATTGATGTGCTTTTGCCTTCTTCTATGTATATCTAACTTTTGATCTTGGATTGATTCGTTAATCAATTCCTTTGCCATTGAGTATATCATCTACTTACCACTTTCATTTGCATATTTTTAATTGGATAATGCGTTACAAAGAACATTCTTAAAGAGTCCATTGAGTGATCTGAACGACCATCTTTCAATGGGTTTTCTTTTAAAGGTCTATTGTCTTTATCTAATTCGTACCGATAGGCTTCTAAATCCTCTATCAAACCCTTACATTTCTTATCTATATGGATTCTATGTATTCCATCGGCATTTTCAAAAAACGATCTAACATGGTCTATTCCTGTGGCAATAGAACGAGACACTTTATCTCGTGGGAATCGGCAATATATACCGAAGTTTCTCATTTGAGCTATATCACCCATTCCTGTTTGACTTTGGACTTGTCCTCCAGCAGGATCAGCGTAATAACGAGCAACATGATACGGTTTTTGTAATATTCTCCTTGCTAATGTTTCGGTCTTAATATTACGCTCATGTACTATTTCATCAATCACGTTGATATGTTCTAAACCGTCTGTATCTATCCAAGTTTGAAACCATAAAACTGCTGGTTGTCTGTAACCAAAATCCATGCTACAGAAAGTTGGCTTTCTTGGATCATGTGGAAAATCTCCTACATGAGTATCTCTACGGAACGATTCGTAAACTATACCTCCCATTGAAGTGAATGAAGCACCATACTCCTGTTGAAAAATCTGTGGCGATAAATTTCTGCGTATCTCTTGCAAATCTTTATCTTGATAACCATCAGGAAACGCATGATGATTATCCCAAGATGGTGAGTTGAAGGAAAACCACTCAGGATCATCTCTTTGATATAATTCGTGTACCCAATTAAATCCTGATGGTGTTGTAATGAAAATAGCACGACTGTCCTTTTGGTCTGATAAAGTAGGTCGTAAATATTGTTCCCAAACTCGTTTATCTATGTATGCTGCTTCATCCAAGATTACCAATGAATTACTCTCTCCGAGCAACGTAGAGGGATTATTAGCCGATTTACCTTGTATCGAGCTACCCCAATCAAATTCTAAAAATTGATCCCTTTCACTAAACCTTTTAGGTTTCCATCCCATCTCAATCACTAACTTCTTATAAACCTCTCTAAATACTTTATTAGAAAGCTCATAAGTCGGTGCGACAACCCATATTCTTTTATTGGGTTGCGTGATCGTGTAGATTGCTTCCATCGCAGAAGATAATGATTTACCAAATCTTCTACCACAAACTGCAACCGTAAAGCGATGCTGTTTTTCAGGAAAATGTAATTTGATCTGACCACTATGAGGTACATAGTTAATCTGTTCAAATAACTTCTTTTTAAACTCTTTTTGTTTATCCACGAATAATCTTGTGCAAGTCCACTACTTTAATTTAATATATAATGTGTGTAATCTACAAGATATTGTATATACGCACATTCTCAAACACAATATATAGGAGGACAGATGTCCGAAGAAACTCAAGCATCTAATGCACCAGTAGGGAATACAGATGCACAGAATACAGAAGTAAATAACGCTGATGCTTCTGTAATTGCAGAAAGCAAAAAGTATCGTAAGCGTAGTCAGGCAGCCGAAGCTCGTGTCGCTGAATTAGAAGCAAAAATCAATTCATTTGAAACAGAAAAATTAAAAGAGAAAGAAGAATTTAAAGTTCTTTATGAAAAGGTTTCTGCTGAAAATGAATCAAATAAACAACTTGCAAACAAGTGGATTTCTTATGAAGCACAAAAGCGAGATCAGCTTTTACAAGAAGTTCCTGACGATGAAAAAGCAGAGTGGGAAAAATCTCCTCTGAATTTATTAGAAAAATATGTATTGAAGGCTAATTCTATTCAACCTCAAAACCCTGAACACATAGTTAGTAAAACACGCAATCTGAATGATATTCCTAAAGATTGGACTAAAATGAGTAAGGATGAGCAAAAAAAGAATTGGTCATCAATTATATCAAATTATACAAAAAATTAGGAGTTAAAAAATGGCAACAACAACAGGTTTAGCCAATCCAGCAGCTTCTTATGCTTCGGATACAGAATTAGCAGTTTTTATACCTCAGATATGGACTGATGCTGTAAGAGCATCATTTAAAAAGAGTCTTGTCTTAGGTAATTTATCAACAGACTTATCATCTTTAGTAACTAACGGTGGAAATACTGTAAAAATACCAACCGTAGCTGATGTTGCAAATGCAGCAACTAAAGCACCTCATGTACCTATAAATTACACAAATGCTACTGAGGATAGTTTTTCTTTAGAGATTAGTTCACATCAATACGCATCTGCTATGATTGAAGATATGGGAGTAGTACAGTCAAGCTCTGATCTACTTGGTATGTATGCAGATTCTATTGGATATAAACTAGCTTTAGGTTTAGATACTTTAATTGAAGCTCAGTTAGCAACTACAACTAAATGTATTAATATAGCTGGTAATGCTGTAGATAAAACAATAGATGCGGCAACCTTATCATTAATTAGTTTGACAGTAATGGAAAATGATGTACCTATGAACGAATGTACTTTGGTTTTAAATCCAACATTATATTCTTCATTATTCCAAATTGATGATTTTATCCATGTATCAAAAACTGGCATAGCTAATGTTCCTAATGGATTTGTAGGAACTATTATGGGTATGAATGTAGTGCTGTCTAATAACATCACATCGACCAACGCTAATGCTGCAACAGATCAAGACGGTGGAGCTTTAAACGACAATAATGTCTTGGGTGGATTTGTGGTACATAGTAAAGGTTTGTACCATGCTTTCAGTAAACAGCCTACTGTAGCATCTGAATACGATATTGATTATATCGCTCACAAA
The DNA here is from genome assembly GCA_002694155.1 of Pusillimonas sp. Taxonomy (GTDB): domain Bacteria; phylum Pseudomonadota; class Gammaproteobacteria; order Burkholderiales; family Burkholderiaceae_B; genus Neopusillimonas. The sequence continues at coordinate 4,127 of NZLH01000072.1, forward strand.
TTAGTGGGAGATCATATTGTAGGTGTTAAGTTAGCACAAGATGCTTCTCAAACTTATGTTTGGGGATTAGTTGAAGAAGGTACTACTGCTTGGTAATATCTTTTTATTGAAATATATGAGAGGGGTTTCTACTCCTCTCATATCTGTTTAGGAGCTATGCGATGAAAGACATCAAAGTAATTTTTAAAGGAAATAAACATCCGTCAGGAAAGAAGAATGATACTGAATATTTTATTTCTAAAAATGAGTTAAATAATTTCGAGATGGAAGGTACATTTGATATAGAGATTCTGCATAAACCAAAGCCTAAAGTAAAAAAGAAAAGTAATAAGGCTAAAAAGAAAAAGGTTGAATAATGAATACAAGATCAGAATTAAGTTTAGTAGATGTAACCCTGACTACTGTTGCTGGAGCTATAGCAGACAATGAGGTTATTTCTCAAAGTATTGAGATTCCTTATGCTGTTTCTCTAAAAGGAGGTCATTCTATAATCCAATCTATAGTTCTTAATAGCGATGATACAGAAACTCCTGCTATGGATTTAGTATTTTCACAAGTAAATACAGCTATAGCTAGTGCTGCGAGTGAACTTGTGGGTGCTAGTGTCGCAGACTTAGACACAGCAGGTGCTTCGGTACTTGGTCATGTATCTCTGTCTAATTATACAGATATGGTTGATTTTGTTACTGCTACAAAGACAAACATAGGATTAGTGGTAGGTTCAGCAATTACCACTAAGAGTATTTTTGTTCATGCAATAAATCGTAGTGGTGGTAACTTTACTCCAACAGCTACCGATGACTTACATCTTAGAATAGGTTTTGTTCGTAGTTAATGTCATTATTAACGACTTTTAATTTAGGTGGCGATGTATTCAGAGATGAATTTTCTGTATCTTTTGATGGTACTGATGAATTTATAGACTTAGGATCACAAGATGGAGATTTAAGGCTTTCAGGCTCAAATGGTGCTATTATTGCTTGGATAAAACCTACTCTCACAGGTGATGATTTTCAAAGAATAGTTGATAAATCTTCACTTGGTAATGCAAATTCAGGATACGCTTTGCTTTTTGAAAAAAATGGTAGGATTAAAGGTGATATAAATGTTGCTACAATAATTCAAACTACTACAGGCGTTTTAGTTGCTGATAAATGGCAACAAATTACTTGGACTTGGGATGGAACAACTCATTTTATTTATGTAAATGGGAAACTAATTAAATCAGGTACAAATAGCACTCAACCCCCAAGCGATACTACAAACATGAGGATAGGTACTTATAATCACAGCACAGGTCGTGAATATCAAGGGAGTATGTCTGAAATTGCTATTTACAACAAAGGTTTATCAGCATCAGAAGTAAAAACTATCTACAATGGTAGAGAGGCTTATAATCATAAAGAGGGCGTTTGTGCTAATAATCTAGTAGCATGGTACAGAATGGGCGATGGAGTTTTAGACACAAAACAGAATGACCATCATTCTACAGGAATTATTGGCGATGAAAATAATACAACTTTAAGTTCTGACTTGTTTGGAGGAAAAGGTGATTTTTCTGATCCTAGTTATTGGACAGTTTCTGAAAATCCAACAGCTACTTTTCATAGTAAGGTTGAGGATGGCGTAGGTAAATTCTTAGGAACAGGTACATTTGGTGGTATTAAAAGAGATAGTATTCTAACTTTGGGTAAAATGTATAGAGTTCAAGTAGATTGCACTTCTAATTCAGGTTCAAATGTTCAAGTAAATTTACAAAATCCATATCCTAGTGTTGTTCCAGCAGGAAGAACAGGAACATTTTTTTGTTTTTTTATGGCATCAAATTCAACTACATTTCAACTTTTTGCACCAACTAATTCTTATTCTGAAACTGTAACGATTGATAATCTCATACTGCAAGAAGTAAATGGTAATGCAGGTGCGATGAGAAATTTTGATGTACCATACTTTATTGGGAATACACCTTAATGAATTATATTAATAGAAAATGGGTAATAATTACATTATCAGATCACGATTCTAGTGCATTAGAAACCTTTATTGAGAATTCAATTCAACAAAGTATAGAATTTGCTAGAAAATCTTTAGATGGTACTAAGGCATTATTAAAATGGGAGGGTGATACACCTTCATGTTTTGATGGAATGACTGTGTATAATCATGCAGAGATACTAGCAATATTAGCAACATCAGAATGGAGTGATCCTAACGATGTTTAAGTTTGGCAAAAAATCAAAAGAGAGGTTGGCTACTTGTCATCCTGATTTACAAAAGGTGTTTAATGAAGTTATTAAATTCGTTGATTGTTCAGTTCTTGAAGGTCATAGAGGTAAAGAAAGGCAAAATAAGTTTTTTAGAGAAGGTAAATCAAAAGTTAAGTTCCCCGACGGTCGTCATAATGCTAGTCCAAGTAATGCTGTGGATATTACCCCTTATCCTGTTGATTGGGATGATAGAGAACGTCAAACTCTTTTTGCAGGATTCGTTTTAGGAATCGCACAAGGTATGGGTATAAAGTTGAGATGGGGAGGTTGTTGGAAAAATGATTTTAACCCAAAGACAAACAATTTTGATGATTTTCCACATTTTGAATTAAGGAAATAATATGCTAGATACGCTGAAAAATATTCCTATTAAAGATTTGACAATACCTACTGCTACGGTAAGTATGAGTTTTTTAGAGTGGTTGCCATTTTGGTTGAGAATAATTACTATGATCGGTGGTGTTATTTATATTTTTGCCAAAGCGTACAACGAAATTTTCAAGAATGAATGACTTTATGTACCTCATATCTGAAGAAGGTTTGCCAACTTTTCTTGTTGTTACTTTCCTTATTGGCATTGGCATTGTTGCTCGTTGGTTTGCTACCGTTTATAATGATAATCTCAATCGTCAATTTTCAGAAACTTTGAGGGAGATCGGTGAAATACAGACTCAAGTTATTGAGTCTAATAACAAAGTTTACGATATTGTGTCGCAACTTATTAAAAATCAGAAAGATATACAACAGGATATTAATGCGATTGAATCATCAAATGATACTCTTATTAGCTTCATCAAGAAAAATGGAAATGGTCATAGATAAATGTGGCTAAACTGGGAGGACTTGATAAAGATGGTGGCATTAGTTTTACTAGAAAACCTAAAGCAGATGAAGAAAAACCTGTTGAAGAAGTTAAACAAGAAAAAGGTATTAGTGAAGAAGAAATTGCAAAGATA
>NZLH01000331.1 GCA_002694155.1 Pusillimonas sp.
AACAAGATATAAAGTAGGTGAAGTTACTTACGATATACCTGAAGAAAAAGTAGACTCTTTTTTACAAGCTAGGCCTAACGCTGTAGTTGTAGACGAGGGAAAGCAAGACGCTCCTCAGATAACGGATGCAACTGTGGAGCAAAACACTACGGCATCCGATGGGGAAGACGCTTTTTCGGATATATTTCCTCAAACTCAACTAATACCTGAAGTAGAACCAGTATTTGTTAAAGATTTAACAACAGAGCAGCTTAGAGACAATGTAAAATGGTCAAACAAAAGATTTGCTGTAGTAAATAATCTTAACAAAAAATACAACAACATATTAGACTCAGAAAAAACTATTGTTGACGAAAATGGTAATGAAATAAATAATCCTAATTATTTAAATTTTACTACTAATCCATTTACTAATACTTTGATAATAAAAACTAATCAGCTTACTTACGCTGATGACTCAGTATTATCAGGCTTACAAAAAGATTTAACTAGAATAAAATTACCTAAAGCAAATGCTAGTGAAAAAAAGTGGAACAGAGTAACAAAAGCAATAAATGAAGTAATTAATATTCATGTTGAAGGTCTTAAGTCTGCGCCTATAGAGACAGATGTTCAAAAGAAAAATAGAGTTAAAAACATTAATGCTAATCTTCAGTTTGAAAGCATGAACATAGATCTTCGTGATCAAATAAAATATACTGAAGGAGAAGAGCAACAAAAGCTTAAAGATCAATTAAAATACAACGAAGATAATAGAGAAGAAATAGTAAATAAATTTATTAAAAATGAAGATAATGACGTTCTTCAAAGATATTACGATGCTAAAGATTATATAGAAAAAGAAGGCATAGAAGAAAAGATACGACAAGCAAAAATTCAAGCTGACAGAATGTTTGACGACATGGTTGGAACAGTTAAGTTTGAAAGAGGAAATATTAAATGGAAAGAAGATGAAAGACAAAACTATGTAGACTCGCAAGTAGATAAATATGTGTCTAGTTTAAAAGGTTATGATCAAATGCAGCTAGATAGAACGAAAGTGTTTGAACAAGCAGCTCAAAATCTTGTAACTGAAACAGATATATTTGGACCTACTTTTGGGCTTGACTACGAAGCTAGTGGAGAGACAGTAGATGTTTATACTGGCGGTAGATCAACAATAGAGTTAATGCGTGGTTTAAACGAAAGAGAGATTAGACAATTAGCGGCAGGTGATTTTAGCGTTCAAATGAAAGAACAGCAAATAAATAAAGCTAAGTTTAGTTTTTATAATGAAGAGAGAGATAAGTTAATTGAGGAATTTAACGACGCTAGCGCTGAAGCTATAAGCCTTGTGCAGGCAAAAAAAGATTTAGATTTAGAAGGCCAAAATATAAGAGCGCTATCCGATCAAATTAATTCAGAGTTTAGTATAATAAACTCGCAAATAAGTGAAGTTCAAAGTATACTACAAGGTGATACTGATAAATTAAAAGAGCTGCAAAGCAATATAGAAAACATGCAGTCTAATCCTGGTTTGTACACAGAAGAAGAAAAGCAAAACGCTATTAATGAATTTAATAATACTTTACAGAGATTTAATAAAAATTCAGAAGAACTTAGCTTGTTAGAAAATCAATTTGAAGAAATTGAAAGTAGAAACTCTAACTTACAAGCTAGAAACGACGCTTACACTTTAAAAGCAAACGAATTTAATTCTAATCAAGAAAATTATTTTAAAGAAGTTGAGCGGCTAGAAAAAAGAGAAAGTGCCTTACTACTTGAATATGGCTTTGATACTAGCGGTCAAGTTATTAAAAACAATTTTAGAATAACAGACGAATATCAAGCTTGGAAAAACAAAAATGTTTCTGGTACTAATGATGATGGTACACCTTTTAATTCTGGTTTTTTTGGATCTGCTAGAGATACATTTAATAGAGTGGGACAAGGATTAGCCATTGAAGTTATAGATTTATATGTAGGTACAGGTGTTTGGGCAACAAACTTAGTTGGCTCTTTTATAAAAAATACTACAGGTTTAGGTAGTTATAGTGATAGCGATCAAATATACGACAGATATGACCAGCTAAACGCTATGTATAAAAACTATGTGTCTGACGCTAGTTTTGTTGCTATTGCAGATGATTTAGAAGGTAGCGCTTTTAGCAGCTACAAACACTCTATGCAGACTATTGGTAATATGTTGCCTTTTACTCTAGCTTTAATAGGTAGCATGAGAAAAGGTAATTTTGCTAAAACACAATCAATGTACAAGCAGCTTGCTAAAAAAGGTTTTAGTCAGAAAAAGTTGCAGATTTTTAAAACAACTGAAATAGGTTTTAGACTTACAGCTATAGATCAATATCAAGAAGCTAAAGAGCTTGGTTTAAATAATGATCAAGCTTTAGGCTATTCAACTGCTACAGGTTTAGCAATTGGATTTTCTAACGCTATATTTGCTGGTGAATTTGGATTTGGCAAACAACAAGCTGTAAGACAAGCGTTTAATGCTTTTGCAGGAAATTTAAAACAAGCTGCTAATAAGCAAGCTATAAATAAAACAATAACAGCTTTTACAACTAACCTGTTTCAAGAGTTTGGTGAAGAAGAAGTAGAGCTTATACTAAGTGACGTTGCTAAACACTCTTTTGGTTTAAGTCACGCTGCAGAGTTTACTAATTTTGAAACTCATCAGCAAATACTTGAAGGCACGTTGTTGCTTTCAGGTACGTTAAAAGGCATTGGTGGCGGATCTAGAGGAGATTTTAAAAGATTTAAAGGTGAGATTTATGATGGTTTTAGAACAAGAGGCTCAGAAGTTATAGGTGATATTAATAGTCAAATATCAGAGATAGACGCTAAAATAAAGCAACAGCAAGACCCACAGTACGTAGGCCCTAAATCAGCTGAGCTATTAGAGCAAATGAAAGCTGAGCTTGTTCAAGGTAGAGATTATGCTATGTTAATACAAAACGCTATTAATACATCACCTGAAAACGTTACAAACGAACAGCTAGACTTAGTAATTAAAAAAAATGAGTTAATAGCTCAGCAAAACAAAGAAGATGTTGCTTTTAAAAATGTTGAAGAAATAAATAAAATAAACGAACAAATACAAAACTCTGACGTTGTAGCTATAACGAAACAAAACTTTGAAAGAACTGTAGATAATACACAAAAAATAGTAGACGCTATTAATCCTTCTTTAGGTAAAAGAAAAATACAGTTTACTTCTTTTGACGGCGATAATTCAACTCAAGACATGTATAATTTCTTAGTAGGCGAAACTGGTCTTGACTTAGAAACAGCTCAAGAAACTATAGGCTCACACGGTGGTGCTTTTGTAGCTAACGGTATTGAATATATAGTTATTAATAAACCTGTTTCTTTGTCTTCTACTGGTGCTAATGTTGCTGCGCATGAATTATTGCACAAGATGATGTTTATGACAATGGCTGAGCGCGACAGCAAAGGCGATTTAATAACTGACGAAAACAATCAACCTGTTATTAACAAAGAAACTTCAATGGCTCTAGCTCAAGGTTTAGGTAGCTATATTATGGGTATCGATGCTAATAAAGTTGAAAACTCTATATTTGCTCAAAGATTAAAAGCTTACCAACAAGCGCCATCTAGTGTTCAAGCTCAAGAAGTTTTAACATTATTTTCTGACGCTTTAGCTACAGGTGACATTAAGTTTGAAGAAGGTAGATTTGAAAAAGTAGGTAAATTTTTAGAAAAAGCATATCAAAAAATTGGTTTACCTGTTAGTTTTGGCGACAGTAAAAACCCAGGTGTAAAGCTAAAAACAGGTAAAGATGTATTTAACTTCTTAAAAGGCTTTAACGAAAGCATTAAAAAAGGCTCTTTAACAGCTGACCAAAGAGCTATGTTTATTGAAGGCGCTAGTATTGAAGGTGAGCTCGCGGATCTAACTTTAGATAAAAATATAATAGAAGAAGCTACAGCTGAAAGAGAGGCTGAAAATAGAGGTTTTACTGTTCAGTTTTCACAAGACGCTTCAAATAAAGTTCAAAATATATATGAGACAGAAGGTGAAGGCGGAACGTTTAATATAATAGAAGAATTTAAACCTATAACTAAACGTATAGCTAGAAGATACAGTCAAGTACCTGGTTATGATGAACAGTTAATTATAGATGAAATAGAAACTGGCCAGAGAGGCATCATAGATTTAATTAGAGACTATAACGTAGAGTCTGGCGTACCTTTAGCCGCTTATATAAATAAGTTTCTTCCAGCGCGATCTATTGAAGCCGCTAACAGAATATTAAAAACAGAGTTTGAAGATGATGTTACAGAGGCTAGAGGTGTTGTAGCTGAAGAGTCTGTAGAGCAGAGAGAAACTCGTAAAACAAGT
>NZLH01000332.1 GCA_002694155.1 Pusillimonas sp.
ACTTAATTCAAATGTTGCAACAAGACATATATTAAATGGTAGTTTATATATAACAAGAACTTTAGCTGAGTGTTTAGCAGTCAGAACTGCAGATGTTTTAAAATATGCAGATTTTGCGGATGAGTTTGCAATGCAAATTGGAAAATTTAATACAGCTATTTTAAATGACATTAAAGAGTTGTATATATACGACTTTGGTATTTTTATAGAATTAGCTCCTGATGAAGAACAAAAAGCAATGTTGGAGCAAAATATACAAATGGCTTTATCAAAACAAGATATCAACCTTGAAGATGCTATTGATATTCGTGAAATTCACAATATTAAAATGGCAAATCAATTATTAAAACTCAAACGAAAAAGAAAACAAGAACAAGAGCAACAACAACAAATGCAAATGCAACAGATGCAGGCACAACAGCAAATGGAGATTACACAAATGAAATCTCAAGCAGAACAGCAAAAGGTTGCTATGGAAACCGAAAGTAAAATGGCTTTAGAAAAAGCCAAGGCAGAATACGAAGTTCAAAAACTTACTGCAGAAAAAGAATTAAAATTAGCATTAATGGCTGAAGAGTTTGCATATAATATGCAGCTCAAAGGAATGGAACAGTCACAAATAGATGCAAGAGAAAAGGAAAAAGAAAAGGGCAAATCCAAAAGAATTAGCCAACAGTCTACACAAACATCAAAAATGATTGAACAGAAAAAGAACGATTTACCTGCAATTGATTTTGAATCCAACGAAGATAGCTTAGATGGTTTCGATATGGCAGAATTTGATCCAAGATAATGTTTGATAAATTTTCTATTGATAAATACAAATATTTAAAATATCCAAAAAGCGGTTCTATGAAAGAGCTACAAGAGCTTATGGCTTTGAATGATATACCATTGAATAGTTTTTATGCTAACAAGTTTGATAAAATCAGCCCCGTATTTGAAAGGATATTTGAAAAAAGAAGATTAAGTTATCCAAGACAATTAGTCGGAGAACTTATTGTAAAATCAAAACCAGTGATTTTAAAAATAAAAAACTATCACAATAGAACAAGACCACATAAAGCTGCAGAAAAATTTGGAATAAAGGTTGAGCAATTTTATATGAGTAGTGCTCAAACACCAGCGTTTCCTTCTGGACATTCTGCACAAGCAAAATTGATAGCAAATGTATTGTCTGACTTGCACCCAGTTCACACAGCTGAGTTTCAACAAGCGGCTAAAAACATTTCAAATAGCAGACTTGCGGGTCATGTTCATTATAAGTCAGATACGGATGCGGGAGAAAAGTTAGGCGATGATTTGTACGAACACTACAAAAAAAACGCTTAAAAATTAAATAAATAAATGTATAACTTTGTAAAAAACAAAAATTAAATCTAATGGAAATAAAAGTAAGAGCTGTCGAAGGCAGCGAAAATAAGTCAAAAGCAGAAGTAGAAGAGCAACTTTTACAGAAGCATGAAGAAGAGCAGGCTCAATTAGAGCAAAAGGCTCCAGAAACTGAAACTGAAAAAGTTGAAGTTGAAGCAGAAGAGACCTCTAAAGAGGTGGAAGAAAAAACAACTCCCTCATCAGAGTTAAGTGATGAAGATGTTCTTTCATATTTAAAGAGCAGATATGATAAAGACATAAATTCGGTTGATGACCTTTTCGCAGAAAAAGAAGCAAATGAGCCATTACCCGAAGATGTCTCTGCATATCTAAAGTACAAACAGGAAACTGGTCGTGGTATTAATGATTTTTATGAATTACAAAAAGATTATGATAGCATGGAAGATGATGTTGTACTCGCTAACTATGTAGCCAATCAAGAAGAAGGATTGGATGCAATTGATATTCAAGATATCTTGGAGGATAAGTTTTCATATGATGAAGAGCTTGATGACCCAAAAGATATTAAGAAAAAAAAGTTAGCAAAAAAACGAGAACTTGCGAAAGCAAAAAAGTTTTTTAATGAACAAAAGGATAAGTATAAAATCCCTCTTGAGTCAAGTGGGGGTGGATTATCAGAAGATCAAGAAAAACAATTAAATGCTTATAGGAAGTATATCGAGGAATCTGAAACTGCTAATGAGGCAAACAAAAAGCGGTATGATTATTTTCAAGAAAAAACTAAAGAAGTTTTTTCAGATGAATTTAAAGGTTTTGAGTTCAGTGTGGGAGATAAAAATATCACTTATAAGCCTGGAGCTAAGGATGAACTTTATAATGTGCAAAAGGATTTTGGCAACTTCCGTAAGAAGTTTTTAGATGACAATGGTCTTCTCAAAAATCCAACAGCATACCATAAATCTTTATCAGTAGCATTAAATCCAGACAAGTTTGCTAAACATTTTTATGACTTAGGTGTTTCACAGGCTGTTGAAAGTGTTAGTAAAAAATCTAAAAACATCAACATGGATGTGAGAAAAGCACCAAGTTTTGTTACAAAGGATGGCCTAAAAATTAGGTCAGTTCAAAGTGACACATCTAACAGTGGAAGAGGACTCAAGATTAGAAGTATTAAAAAAGTGTAAAACAATTTAAAATTAAAAAAAATGGCAGTAAATGTAACTCCAGGTTTTGATTTGCAACCAAGTAGCCAACAAGTACCGTTGTCTACAAATTATATTACAGACTTTAATTTCTTGAATCAGTATCTACCTGATACTTATGAAAAAGAGTTTGAAAGATATGGCAATCGATCTATAAGTTCCTTCCTAAGAATGGTTGGAGCTGAAATGCCTTCTAACTCTGACCTTATCAAATGGGCAGAGCAAGGCAGACTACATGTTAAATATCAGTCTTGTACTTCAGGTGGTGCAGCAGCAGCACTTTCAGCACAATGGACTATACCTAACAACATTAGCAACTTTAACCCTGCATTAGCTGGAACACCAAATTCTGCAGCTCTTAGAGTTGGACAAACAGTTGTTATCTCTGATAGAACTCCAGGTTCTAACTTAGTTAACAAAGGTATTGTAACTGAAGGCCCAGGCTCAGGTGGTAACGCAGTAAACCAAGTAACAATTGCGTACTACGAAGCAGCAGGTCAAGCAGTAGCAGCAGGTGTAGCGTGTGATATTTTCATTTATGGTTCTGAATTTAACAAAGGAACTAACGGAATGGTAGGCTCTTTAGAGGCTGATGATTTCATTTTTGACAATAAGCCAATTATAATCAAAGACAAATATTCTGTTTCTGGTTCTGATATGGCTCAAATTGGTTGGATTGAAGTCACAACTGAAAACGGAGCAAGCGGATACTTATGGTATCTAAAATCTGAGCATGAAACAAGATTAAGATTTGAAGACTATTTAGAAACTGCAATGATTGAAGCAGTTCCTGCAGAAGCAGCATCAGGTGCTGGTGACTTCTTACAAGGAGTTGGAGCAGGAGCTTCTGTTGCAAACCTAAATGGTTCTGATGGAATCTTCTTCTCTGTTTCTAATAGAGGTAATGTATATGGTGGAGGTAATCCTTCAACATTATCTGAGTTTGATTCTATTATTTCAAGATTAGATAAGCAAGGTGCAATTGAAGAAAATGTTATTTTCTTAAACAGAAACTTCTCATTTGATATTGATGATATGTTAGCGGCACAAAACTCTTATGGAGTTGGTGGTACTTCATATGGTCTATTTGACAATGATGAAGAAATGGCACTAAATCTTGGATTCAGTGGATTCAGAAGAGGTTATGACTTCTATAAGTCAGACTGGAAATATCTAAATGACCCAACAATGAGAGGTGGATTAGTAGGTGGTAAAATCAACGGACTATTAGTTCCAGCTGGTTCTACTACAGTTTATGACCAAATCCTTGGTAAAAACGCTAAGAGACCATTCTTGCATGTTAGATATAGAGCTTCTGAAACTGAAGACAGAAGATATAAAACTTGGATCACTGGTTCAGCTGGTGGAGCAAGAACTTCTGACTTAGATGCGATGGAAGTCAACTTCTTGAGTGAGAGAGCTGTATGTACTTTAGGTGCAAACAACTTCTTCTTATTCCAAGATGCTTAATATTACTCAATGATTAGGGGAGGATTTACTTTCCTCCCTTAATTATTATAATTAAAATTTAAATTAAATAAAATGAAAA
>NZLH01000333.1 GCA_002694155.1 Pusillimonas sp.
CGAATTCGACTTGGTGAAGTCCGGAACGTTCATGTACCACCCCCACGGCGACGAAATGGCGCAGATGGCGATGGGGATGATGGGCATGTTCGTGGTCCATCCCAGGGATCCGGCCTTCATGCCGGTGGATCGCGATTTCCTGATTATGCTGAATGCTTTCGACATCGATCCGGGGACATATGTACCCCGCATCATGACGATGACGGATTTCAACCTTTGGACCTGGAACAGCCGGATCTTCCCCGACATCGATCCGCTGGTCGTGAACAAGGGCGACCGGGTGCGAGTACGGGTTGGGAACCTTACGATGACGAACCACCCGATCCATATGCACGGCTATGACTTCAAGGTCACCTGCACGGATGGCGGCTGGGTGCCGCCTGAAGCACAGTGGCCGGAGGTCAGCATCGACATTCCCGTAGGTGCGATGCGCGCCTACGAATTCGTCGCCGATCATCTGGGAGATTGGGCGATCCATTGCCACAAATCGCACCATACGATGAACGCCATGGGCCATGACGTGCCGACGTTCATCGGGGTGAACAAGAAGCCGCTGACCCAGAAGATCCGTCAATTCCAGCCTGAATACATGCCGATGGGCATGTCCGGCATGGGGGACATGGCAAAAATGGAAATGCCGCTACCCGACAATACCATCCCGATGATGACGGGTTGGGGCCCGTACGGACCCATCGAGATGGGCGGCATGTTTTCGGTCGTGAAGGTGCGGGACGGCATCGACGCGGACGATTACTCCGATCCCGGCTGGTACGAGAACCCTCCGGGCGAGATGGCCTACGAATGGACTGGCGAATTACCCGACTTTGCCTCCAACAACAGCCCCAAGACCATTCTCACACCGAAACCAACCTCGAAGGGCTGAGCGGCCCTTCGTCATCTCCAACCGAACCAACCTACAGGACAATAAAATGAAAAATCTTCTTTTGACGACAAGCTTCGCGATCGCGCTATCAGCACCGGCCTTTGCTGCAGGTACACACGACGGCGGACATGGGGAGACCAAGCCAGCCGCAATGATGGTCGGCATGCCGGGTGACGCCGCCAAGGTTGACCGCACAATCGACGTCACTTTGCTCGAAAACGATGAGGGCCAGATGCTGATCGAGAGTGAGCCGATGGATATCAAGGAGGGCGAAACCATCCGCTTCAACATCACCAACAAGGGTGAGCTGGAGCATGAATTCGTCCTCGACACGGTAGAGCGTAATGCCGAGCATAAGATCGAAATGGCCAAGATGGACATGGAACATGACGATCCGAACCGTATCCGTCTCGATGCGGGCGCTTCGGGCGAGGTTGTCTGGACTTTCGCAAATTCTGGCACATTCGAAGCGGCATGCTTGATCGCCGGCCACTACGAATCCGGCATGCACCGTGAGGTCGCAGTAGGTGAGCAGATGGCTCAGGCTGACGTGGAATACACGAGCGGCACCATCAAGAAAATCGACGCCAAGGCCGGCAAGGTTACAATCATCCACGGGCCGTTGGTCACGCTCGACATGCCCGCCATGACCATGGTGTTTCGCGCGGACGAGACGATGATCGCGAACATGTCGGAAGGTCAGGACATCGAATTCGTCGCTGACCGGGTCAAGGGCAAACTCACTGTCACACAGATCAAGTGATGAAAATCCATGGGGCCAGGGCAAACGCCTTGGCCCCATCGCTTTGAGGCTTGGCCCGAGCAAGCAAGAAGATCCCAAAAAATCAAGCGCTACGGAGGTAGCCGAGCATGACGAATTTCCTGAGAACCTGCACCATCGCCCTTGCGCTCGTCCTTCCGGCTTTTTCAGTGGGCGCTTCCAGTGGCAAGGGCCAGCAGCCTCACGCCCGAGCCTTCGAAGTGCCTGGCCATGATCCGATCGGGAAACCCGGTGATGGCTCCTCAATCGACACGACGATTGAATTGTCCATCAGGGAGACAGAAAGCGGCTACATGCTTTTCGAGCCGGACGCACTCCACATCGAGAGCGGTTCAGTTATCCGCTTTTTGATCAGCAATCTGGGCGGACTGGATCACGAGTTTTTTCTCGGCTCCTTTAACGAGGTTGCAGAACACCAGCAGTGGATGCGCGAACATCCCGATATGCAACATGACAACGCCAATTCAGTTTCTATCCCTAGTGGACAAAATGCCGAGTTGATCTGGGAGTTCTCCGATATGACCAACCTGGAGTTCGTATGCTTGATCCCCGGCCACCGGGAAGCGGGCATGTGGGGCGTCATCATCGTGCACGATCACCTTGCGCCGAAATCCAAGGGCTAGACTTTTCCATGTCACTCTTGGATAGATATCACGTGTTTGTACATAACGTATCTGCCGCGTTCGGATACGACTACAACGATGCCACGCCAGACTGGGTTCACCCGTTCATTCATCTCATACTGGTCTTGGCGCCTGCGCTGCTGATCAGTGTTGGCTTATATCTTGCAATTCGCGGCGTTCTGAAGCTTTGGAAGGACCGCAGCATGCCTGCGTTCCACGCAGAGCCCATACGAGGGCTCGAAGGAAGTCTTTTCAGCACCGTCTTGCGCTATTCAAGAAGGCAGCAAGCGTTGATGATCATGGTTAGCCTCATCGCGATGCCTATTCTCTATCTGACGCTCGAATTGCCAAAGCAGATCGTAAACAACGCTTTGGACTCTGATCGCTTCCCCATTGCCGTTTTGGGACGCGACCTCGACCAGGTCGTTTTTCTCATGCTGCTTTGTGGTCTCTATCTTCTGGCGATCATCCTGAACGGGCTAAACAAATATGGTCTTAACGTCTTCAAAGGGTATGTCGCGGAGCGGTTTCTGCGGCGCTTCCGCCTGCTGGTCTATCGGCAATGGCGCAGCGATGCAGACTCCCGAAACCAGAGCGAAATCATCCCTATTCTCGCACAGGAAGTTGAGCCCATAGGTGGCTTTGCTGCAGATGTCCTTGCGCTACCAATCCTGCAAGGCGGTACGCTTCTGACGATCCTGTCTTTCATGTTCGTTCAGGACCCTGTGTTGGGTGCCGCCGCACTGACGGTGCTGCCAATTCAGCTCGTGCTGCTGCCCAAGCTACAACGCCGGGTCAACGCCCTTTCACGCACAAGGATCAGGGAAGTCCGACAACTTGGCAGGCAGCTCAGCGATCAGTTGCGCGAACGACAGGTCAATCCGGCCGGGCTGCTGCCAGTGAGTACAAGTTTTAGAGAGCTTGAGCGCGTGCGCAGGAAGATTTTCCGTCTTAAGTTCTTCATCAAGGCCCTCAACAATTTTCTGACCGCGCTGACGCCATTCCTGTTCTACTCTTTGGGTGGATATTTTGTCATTGAAGGTCGCATTACACTCGGCGCGCTGGTGGCCGTCCTGGCAGCACACAAGGACTTCTCGGCACCGCTGAAAGAGCTCTTCAATTACTATCAGACGCTGGAAGACACGCGGATCCGGTATCAGGAAATCATGGCTTTTTTAAGCAAATCGATTCAGCCATTGGGGCATGCTCAGCCAGACAACACTGTGCCACAAGAGGCTGGCCAATTCGAGCGATCCAAGCAGAGATACCCAGCTTTGTCTTTGGTAGGGCAGGGGGCCATAGCAACATCATGAAGGAGTTTGATGGGATGAAATGGGCAGCAATATTCTTTGCTTTGATCGCCGTTGCTTCTGCAGGCTGGTACATCATGCAGCCGGATTACTCTCAAACAGGTACGCAGACGGATGAGGGCGTCGCGCTTCCCGCAGGCGCGCTTGTAACTGTCACGCTACCAGCAAGTTTTACAGAGCAAGAGCAAATCGGCGCAGGCGCTTATGATGCAGTCTGTGCCGTGTGCCACGGCCTGAACGGGCAAGGCCGGGATGGCGTTGCTCCACCGCTTGTTCACAAGATCTATGAGCCGAGCCATCACAGCGACATGGCGTTTGTCCTCGCGGCGCAAAATGGAGTGCGGGCGCATCATTGGAAATTTGGAAACATGCCAGCGGTTGAAGGCGTGACGCGATCAGAGATCCTTGCTATCGTGACGTACATTTGAGCATTGCAGCGTGCCAATGGGATCAATTGAGCCGTTTCGACGGACAGAAGGGTGGGATTTGGTTCGCGGTCAACGACCATTCGGCTCGCCGCGACATGGCCACAACTGTTGGGGAAAATTCTCTAGATGAGTAAGTGTCTCGCTGCATCGATCCTGATCCTTGCTGCATTTTTCAGTTCTTTCACCGCAACTCATGCCGGGGAAACCGGCCTCTTCAGATTGACCGACCGTGCAGCACCGGTCGGCATCGGTGCCCGTGAACCATCACTTGCAACCTTGCCGGATGGCCGGATCATATTGAGCTGGACAGAAGAAAAAGGAGCCGAAGCGAAAGTTCGCATGGCCATCCTCGATGGCAGTGAGTGGTCTGACGCTCGTACAATTCATAAATCCTCAAAGATTTACATCAACTGGGCCGATTTCCCGTCGGTGATGGCACTTTCCAATGGTACGCTGGCAGTACAATGGCTCGAACTCAATGGTACGAGCGATTACCAATACGACGTGAATATTGCTTTTTCCCTCGATGAGGGCAAAAGTTGGTCGGTCCCCCTTATCCCCCATGATGACAGATCTCAACGCCAGCATGGGTTCGTTTCGTTGGTTCCCCATCAGTTTGGCGGATTGACGGCGCTGTGGCTGGATGGCCGGAAGTATGAAAGTCAGACAGAAGGCGACAGTTTCGAGAATGCAATGCAGTTGCGTTCGCGGCAGATCAACTCTGACGGAACGATGAAGCCAGAAAGCCTGTTGGACGCGCGCGCTTGTACTTGTTGTCAGACGTCCGCG
>NZLH01000334.1 GCA_002694155.1 Pusillimonas sp.
AAACCTGAGTAAACCATTCATCACTGTTTTGAGCTGACTCATACAAATCAAAAAAAGCATTATGCCCTCTTGGAGTTCCAATAAAGAACGCCCAGCCTTTTCTATCAGACAATGCTGGCCGCAGCACTTCTGGAAACAAAGCTTCTGGCATATCTGCCATCTCATCCAAGCAAGCACCATCAGCATAGATCCCTCGAAGCGCATCATAGTTTTCTGCTCCAAGCAGCTGGATCCTTGCACCATTAGGCAGATCACACCGCAGCTCAGTTTCGTGAAACCTAACCATCGGTACCTTACCAGCAAACTGCTTTAGATAATCCCATGCCACCGCCTTAGCCTGGCGGTATGTAGGCGCTATATAAAAATACCTGGGATTCGTCTTATCATTCAGTATCGCATCCCTCAGTAGATGATTTATAGCCATAACTGTTTTGCCAAATCGTCTATGACATACCACAACTCCCCAGCGACTCTTGACCAGGGCATTGTGCAGTTTTGCCTGGAGCGGTCTTGGTGAATACGGAATCTCAATGTTCATGTGTCAGACACTCCCTATCTGATATATATTAGATATAGCAAGCGGCGGCTTGCTTTGGGGTACCAGGGGTAGGCAAATTCTAAAAAAACCAGGTCAAACTTTGTAAAATAGCAGCCATATCGGTTAGTTACCGCTAACTATTTCTATATCCAGCAACGATTACAGAAGATCGGCAAACAAAATTCAAAATCAAATCCCTCGTGTGCGAGATCACTGCCAAAATGTTTGCACAAAAATACGTTGATCCTAATTAATCTCCAAGTTACCATTCGCCCAGGACAAAGTTACCTGGCCATTATTCTCAGCTGCTTTATCTTCAGCTTTATCCCTAACGCCCAATGGCTGCATTTGTCTAATATGCTTATCCATATGATCTGCTTGTAATCTTCTTCTTTGTACTTCTGCCATTGCTAGCTTAGGATCGTCTGGTAAAGCCATGTTAACCAGGTCAAGTATCTGATCCCTCATAACTTCGCATTGCAACGCTCTAGCCTTACGATACATCGTATGAGCATCATCATTCTCTTGCACCCATCTTAGTACAGTTCTCCAGCTTGGTAAGCTCTTTGTGTTATTACATATCCTGGTCAAGCTTTCGCCCTCAGCAATACGCTCACAAATCTTTTCCATTTGTGGTTTTGTAACTCTTATTTTGTAAACTTTAGCCATTTTCCCAGCTCATAAAAAAACCTGGCAGAGAAATGAAAAACTGCCAGGTTAGTTTTTTTCAACATAAAATTTGGTTTGCAGCTCCCATTTTTCAGCAAATAACTGCAAACCGCCGAAAGGAGTTAAACAATGAAACAAGCTCTACGAGGTTAACTAGAGCTATCTTCTCAAAGCTTACCAAAAACACTAATCTTTTCGATTCATTTAGTCAAGCAGCTTATTTCAAAAAAATTAATTTAAATTTATTTGGTCATACTACTTGACTTCTAACGTCAATAGGCCCATATTAGTAATGGAGGTAAAAACATGAACAACTGGATAATTGCTGAGAAATTTGCTGGCAAGCCATACTGGTACAAACACAAGTTTGCGCCAGTTTGGATCCTTAAAAATTTTGGCAATAGACCTCTTTGGCCTTACGAGGTCTACAAAACAACTAAGTGCGGCGAGTACAGAAAAGCTACTGGCCGCACATTCTCTAAGCTTGATCTTGCCAAAGATCATGCTGAAACAATAATCAACATGGAGAGTGCATGAAAAGGTTAGTTCACGGAACGCCTATCACGCCAAAAAGATTATTACCGCAGCTCAAAGGCAAAAGCTTTTGTGTCAGTTATATGCACCCAGAGCAACTTGCTGAGTGCATTGAGCTTGTTGGTGAGAATGAAATATTGATCCTGGACAACGGAGCTTTCACCGCCTGGAAGAAAGGCATCACTCTTGATGCTGCCTGGTGGGATGGCTTCTATGCCTGGGCCAATGCTGCAATGGACAAGTGTCCTAATGCAGTGTGTGTGATTCCAGACGTTATCAACGGCGATGAAGCTAGCAACTTGCAGCTGATCGCTGATGCCATCAAAGGTGGCAAGATCAAGTACCCAGAAAGAGCAATGGCCATATGGCACATGAATGAAAGTTTTGACCAGCTCGAAAAGTTATTTAGGATCTTCAACTTCGTAGGCTTCGGCAGCTGCGGCGAGGTTGACATTGCCAAGAACAAACCAGGCAGCGCTTACATTGCCAAGATCAAGCAAGCCTGGGCGTTCATGGATTACTGGCAAAAAAAGTATGGCATCGACAAGCCTTGGATCCACATGATGCGAGGTTTGGGAGTGCTTCACAAAATTGGTTTCGATAGTGCAGATAGCTGCAATATTGCCATGAATCACTGGAGAAACAAAAACAATGTTGTTCACCATGTAGCTCAGTTTGCAGACAGACTTGAAGCCAAGGTCAACAACCAGGAATTGAACGAGCTTCCCTTGTTCAATGTAGCAGCTTAGAAAGGAGAAACTATGAAAGTAGGAACTAAAATGATTGGGAACTGGGGAGCTATGATCCCCCTCAGCTATGGTGTGATTTCAAAGATTGATTCCAACATAGTGTTCATCACCTGGGATGATATGCCAGGATCAATCAGCTACGGAATTTCTGATATAGACAAAGGCCAAATGACGTTGAATGGCAAGCCAGCTGGCGTTGGTATCTATACAGAAGATCAATACTACAACAACTAAAGGAGAAACTATGAGCGCTTTTATCGTAAATCCAAAACACATTGCTGCCCTTGCAGCATTTACCATCAAACCTAGCAGCTACTTTTGGTGCTTTAATCAGTACACAAAAAAGCAACTATTTGATTTCAGCCACCCTGGCAAAGCAGACAAAAAGTTTGAGTGCGCCAAGTGGATAGCCAAGATGCTTGCTGAAGCTAACGTCAAGAGTGTCTACGAGCTTGAGAAAAGAGCTACTAAAGAAATTTACAGTGCCAAGTATCTTGAGGATCTAATGTTGTTCCCAGCTGATTGCATCAAAGCTCTTGAAAAGCTTGGCACTAACGGCCACAACTACTACTTGAGTGATGCTGATATTTACAACATGGCTTGCTGCCTAAACTACCAAAGCTGCGAGGTAGAAAACTGGATGCACACTGATGCTTACTGGATCATCAAGGCCATCAAAGATACCGCAGCAAAAGGTATGGCTAGTGATGCTAAAGTTAAATGGGAATGGAAAGCTGCTTAAAGCTTGTAATATAATCTAACCAGGGCATCCTGGTATCTACGCTTAACAATCCTGGGATCATTCAATCCCAGGATTTTTGCTATCTTGGTCCATTTTGCGCCACGATCTCTAAATGCAGCTGAATGAGCTACGGCCCAGATTAGTCTGCGATCAGCTTCATCCATAGACAATCCCATTGTAATTGCTTTATCTAACCTGGTTATCTGTTCTGGTGATGCTTTCAGCCTGGGAGTTTCAAAAGAGCTATATCCATAAGCAGACCATTCTTTGACATACTCTGGCCAATGCACCATCTTTTGCTTTCTGATTACGCCAGGCAGCTTTCTTTCAGTTTCAGCTGCTTCCAGGAATAAATCATGCAGCTGATCTATTGCCAGCTTGTCTTGTGATCTTAATGCTCTCTCACTCTTTACGTCTAAGCTTATCATCCATTTCCTTTAGCCATTCTATCTTTTCAAATACTGGTATATGTTCCAGGTTTATAACTAAATCCTTGTAAGCTTCTTCGCTATATCTTCTCCTGAGCTTTGCCAGGACACGCCTTTGCAATTCATCCAGCGGATACCTGGCACTGCGCTGCACTGCTGCCTGGTAGTTATGATTTGTAGCTTTCACTGTTAACTTAGCTAAGTTCTTTAGCTTAGCTAAGTTAGCTAATCTTTGTTTTTTATTTAAGGAATATTTAGGATTGCTAAGATTAGCGCTAAGCTTAGCACTTCCTGGCTTGACAAAAATTCTACTGTTTTCCTGATTCATCTGTCAACCCCCCATGTATAAAAAAATAATTACCGCCATCCAAATTGTGGTCAGAGTTAGCTTCGCCGCAATCCATCCTGGCTAATTTATTTTCAATATGAAATTTTACTGCATCACTTGCATAAAATCTCTCACCTGGTTTTAATTTTTTTTTAAAACTTAAATTTAATCTAGCTGCCAGGTTCTCGTAAAGTTCCTGGTAATCACCAAGCTTGCCAGCTCTATCTTTGAGTATCTGCGCAGCTACTTCTGCATATTGTTGTGGTGTCATTTGATAATCCTATCTGCATGATCTACTTTCAACTCTTGTTCTTTCCAGGCTGCTTTCTCAGCTGCAAGCTCAGCTGGTGTAAGCGGCACTTGTTTTTTCTTCATCTCTTTATAAATCATAGATAAATACATAGCTCCAGTTCTAAATGATTCAACCATTATCTCCCCCTCAGTTTAATTAATTGTTCTAAAAATTCTTGCACCTGGTCAACAGATCTGCAAAGCGCC
>NZLH01000335.1 GCA_002694155.1 Pusillimonas sp.
AAATAATTTAGTATTATCTACTTTATCAGCTGCAGACAATCAATTAGTTGGTACATCAGGGTTTGGTACTTTTAGATATTTTGAGCCAATTTTTTCATTCCCAAGAAAGTTTAATGACTTTGGATATACTCTTAATTTATCAGGTAATATACAGTCAGTAAATGAAGGTGGTACTGCTTTAATAAGTTTAAGTACTACTGCTTTACCGGACGGTTTACAAATACCATATACTATTACTGATACCAGTACTAATGCTACTAGTGAATTTTCTCCTAATATTACTCCTCAAGATCTATCAACGGGTGCGTTACCAGCGACAGGGTTTTTTACTATTTTAAATAATCGAGCTTCATTAACTATTAACCCAAATGAAGATGTCTTTATTGAAGGGAATGAATCTATAAGAATTACATTAAACAATACACAAGACTTTTATGATTTAATAATTACCGATACCACTCGTTTATCAACAATAAATTATGCTTCAACTTTTATAAATTCAATTGTACCCGGGTGGCAAGACCCTAAACCTACAACACAAACATATGCTTCAACTTTAAGTAACTTTAATGTCGTTAATAATTTAATACCAAGATATGCTTCTACTTTACTAAACACTAATTCAGTATCTGGTTTTATACCTAGATATGCTTCTACTTTACCAAACACTAATTCAGATACTGGTTTTATACCTAGATATGCTTCTACTATAGCAAATACTCATTTAGATACTGGTTTTATACCGAGGTATGCTTCTACTCTACCAAACACTAATTCTGATACTGGTTTTATACCTAGATATGCTTCTACTCTACCAAACACTTCTGAGTCCTCATCAATTGTAGAAACATATGCTTTAACTTTAAATAATACTAATGTAATTCCAGGTCCCCCTGCAGAAGGGTATGCTTTAACTTTAAAGAATACATTTAACCGATCGACAATTCCTAAACTAACTACAACATATGCTTCAACTCTTTCAAATTTTATGGCTGCAGGAACTACTTCTTAGTTTATTTTTAATTTAAAAGTCATAAATATTTAATAAATAATTAATATGATAGATCTAACTAAAAGCGGATACGAAAAATTTATTAAAGGTACTTTACATTTAGCAAATGATACAAAGGTTGTAATTTTATCAGGCGGTGTAGTAACTAATAATACATTTGATACATCTACAATTAATACCTTAAGAGCAGCAGCTAATACTAATGATAGAGAATTTCCTTTTTATGATTTTGAAGCTATTCAACATAATGATGATCAAATTAAAATAAAAGCACAGGTAAATTTTAATACTAAGGATTTTGTTGAGAAGGGCGATGAAAATGTTGACTTAAACGCTGGTATTATAGATACTACTGATGGTGATGATTTAGTAGGTACAATTTTATTATACCCATCTACTGACCCTATAACATATTCAGCTTTAAATTCTGCCCCAGTTAATATAGATTATAGAGGTAGTGGTCTTGCATTTATGACCTTTAAAAGCTCCTACACTTCTCAAATTATAAATTACAATATTACCGGAAGAACAGTAAATCATTCTAATACTTTTATTCACAGTATATTAAATTTACCGATATTTGATAACACCACGCAAACTAATTTATTAAGTGATATGAAAATTGCTCTTTTATCATCTAATATAGTTGAAAGTAGTCAAGCCACACATCAATCTCTAATACATACTGCTAGTCAAACTATGAGTACAATAGAAAATTTAGATAGTCATACACATTTTACTTATATATCAGGAGGGTTTGAATTTAGAAATTTAGGGTTAGCTACTAATGCAGGGTTTGCTGCTTTAACTGCTACTGATTCTACTATATATATTCCAGGTTTAACTATAAATACAGAACAATGTTTTGCTGTTATATATTATGAAGATACTGCTGTTATTTCTCCAGGCGATGACCCTATGACAACTCAATATAAACAAAACACATATGTATTAAATAACGTGCATAATATAACAACCACCAGGGGTAACGATAGGTTTGCATTTAAACAATCAGTAATTATTGATTCTATATTTGACCCATCTGCATCTGTTAATAGTTCAAATGAACAAGCGGGTATAATGGCACTAAATAATACAGTTGGGCCCGGTCTTAAACATTCTAATATATAATAGAAATTTTATAATATTTTAAACTTATAATTGTTTTTTAAGTTTTTCTATCTCGTTACCTAATCTTTTTAATTCTTCAATTAATACCGGTATTAAACCTATATAATCAACTGCAAGGTAACCTTCGTTAGTTTCGTGGACTAAAGTTTTATCAACTTTGTATAAATCTTGAGCAATAATACCTTTACCTTTACCTGATCTTTTTGATCTTTCATTCCAATCAAATTCAAAGCCAGTTAAATTACTAACATAATTTTCTGAATCAATTGGTATTAAATTATCTTTTAATCTACTATCTGAAGAATGAAAAGCTACAATATCTCCAGTTGCACTTATAGCACCGCCAACAGTTAGATCACCCGTTGTAGCTAAACTTCCGTTAACGGTTGTTTTTGATAAAGTTGCTACACCAATTACATCTATAGTACTATTAAAAGCAATACCTGCATTAAATGTACCTCCTCCACCAAATTGAAAACTAGTTGCACTAATAGCATTAATGTTTGTGTTACCGCATACTTCTAGATTACAATCAATTTTAGCATTACAACACCCGCGTATATTTCTATTAGCTGTAATATCACAATTAGCATTAAAATTTGTTGTAGTGGTCAAACCGCCGCAAAATATCGAACCTGCACCTTCTACTCCTAATGTTAAAGCTGAACTATTACCATTACCATCAGTTAATAATTTACTACCTACTAATTCATTATTATCAGTAGTTTTAATTAAACCTTGATACGTTTCATTGATATTTTTTCCTAATAATTCTGCCATTATTTATCCTCCAAAGTTTTAATTCTATTGTTTAAGCTTTTTACTTCTTCAATTAAGTATGGTATTAGTTTAATATAATCTACAGCTAAATAACCATTACTATTTTCTCTTACTGCAGAAGGAATTAATTCTTTTACTTCTTGAGCAATAACCCCAACTGTGCTACCTTCTTTGCCAGATTTTTCATTCCAATCGTATGAGTAACCACTTATATTGTTAATAACATCAGTAGAATTATTAATTTTAATAATATTATTTTTTAATCTTTCGTCTGAAGTACAAAAAGCAGTTATATCGCCACCAGCGTTTATATTACCGGTAACATTTACGTTACCACAAGCACATATGCTTCCATCCCCACCAGCATCAGAACCCGATACCAATAAATCTGCATTTGCAATTAAATCATCATGTATAACTGCCTGCCCGGTTACACATATATTGGTAAAAAATTGAGCACCGTAGCAACTTTCACCCGAATTTACACGAAAATCAGAAGCAACATTCAAATCAGTCGTATTAGTTGTACCGCAAACATTATTAGTACCAGCGTTATCACAAACCTGTAAACTGCAACCTACTACTACATCACCATTACAAACTCCTAATAATCCACATGAGTTGGCAAAACCAGCTATAGAAACAGGACCACATATTTTCATTCCAGCTCCCTGTTGACCTATTGCAATAGAAGTTACATTACCGTTACCGTCGGAAGTATTTACTAATGCATTAGGTTCAATAACACTATTATTATTAGTAAATACATCTAAAACGCATCTAGCTCCTCCTTGTACTCTTGGAATAACTTGATTATCTGAAGTTTTAATAAGTGATGGGTAAGTAAAAGCAATTATTTCACCAGCTAACCCTGAATTACATGTACTCATATATATTATTTATCTATTATTACCGTTTTAAGTAAAGGTATTCTTTGACCTATCCGTTTAGTCTTAACAATTTCAATTAACTTATTTTGATAGTTAAACAAGTTAGTAATAATCCTATTTAAAGTATTACCATTTAATGTTTCATTTACCCCGACAAAAAATTGTTTTTGATCTTGTATATCTAAATCTTTTTTATCATCATGTATTAATTCTAAAAATTCTTTAAATCGCAAATATCCATCAGTTTGAACTGTATCAAATTCAGCTAAAAGTTTTTTATTTAAATTTGAAGCAAATAAATTTAAATTGAAAAAATGTCTAAAAATTGTAGAGTTAAAAGTAATATTATTAAAAAATTCATCCTTTATAAATATTTCACTTTTTGTATAAAAATTAGGATTACTTGTATTTAGTAGAGATAAAAAATTATTATCTTCTGTAAAGCTAAATACTCTAGTATTAGCCCATAATAATAATTTATCGTCTTTTATAGTATCGTCTCCTATAATTTCTAAACCATTATTAGCTATTGTAAATTTATCATAATCTG
>NZLH01000336.1 GCA_002694155.1 Pusillimonas sp.
ATATATGCAAATTATTCAGTTAGAGCGACCGTAAAGATTCTAGAAGAGTTGTTTGATAAGATGATTAAAGGTGGCACTCTTTCTGCTGGTAATGATTTGGTTGTGCCTATGACTAAGATTTTCGATTTGATTGCGGTAAACGAATTAAAGGAGAATCAAGAAAAGTATGGATCATAATCTTTTTTCAGATTTAACAAGTAAGGGTTGCAACTTTTTTACAGGTGTGCCTGACAGTTCTTTAAAACCGTTTCAAAATAAAATAATAGAATCAAAGTTCACACACATATCTGCAGTTAACGAGGCGCACGCAGTTGCAATGGCATTCGGCGCAGAGTTGGCTGGTAAAAAATCTTGTGTTTATTTACAAAATTCAGGGTTGGGCAACATAATTAACCCTTTAACTAGTCTATGTATGCCATTCAATATCTGTCCTCTTTTGGTTATTGGCCATCGTCATACTCTGCCACAACACAAAATTATGGGAGAAACTGATACTAGCATACTTGAAATCATTGGTTATAAAAACTTTATATTAGTTAAAGGTGAAAATAATGTTAAGTAGAAGCAAAGCGATTGAGGATGTATTTAATCGCCATGGAAGCGATGCTATATACGTTACGAACACTGGTTTTATTTCTAGAGAGATCTATGATATGTATCCCGAAAATAAAAATATTTTGTATATGCAGGGTAGCATGGGTTTATCACCAGCTATCGCACTAGGAATAGCCAGCAATACAAAAAAAGATGTTGTTGCTTTTGTGGGTGATGCATCTCTCTTAATGCATTTAGGTGTCACTCATACCATTCGTGATATGAATTTAAAAAATCTATTTGTCTATGTGCTAGATAATGGCTGTCATGAATCTGTTGGAGAATATGATTGCTCTAAATTAGAAAGCTCATACCCAGGAGTAAAAGAAATTATAAAAATATCTTGTGATGGAAAGAAGCCTAGAGTTGGAATTACTTGTGAACAAAACATTAAAAATTTATTGGAATTTATAAATGCATAAAATTCTTTTAAACCCTGGTCCAACAAACACTAGATTTATGACTAAATTATACCAGTGGCTTGGTAGTGATGTTTGTCATCGCGAAGACAAATTTATAAAATTATTAAAACAATTACAAATTAATTTATTAAAAAGATCAAATTTTAAAAACTTTGGAAATATAGCAATTATGGCCGGATCAGGCACTACTGCGCTTGAGTCGATGATATCAACTTTAGTTCCAAATAATACCCTAGTTATAGTAGCTGGTAAGTATGGCCAACGCGCTTCAGATATTATGACTGCGCTTGACATAAAACATTTAGTTTTAAAATCTCAAACAATCGATGATTTAAAAAAATGCGCTAAAACAAAATATGTTTTTTTTGTAGAAAACGAAACGTCCACTGGTGAGCACTACTGTCCAAAGAAAATGGCCGCGCTTTTTCCAAAGGCAAAATTTTTTGTTGATGCAACGTCATCATTTGGTGCAAATCAAGAATACAACAGCTCTGATAGAATAGCGGCTTTTTCATTTTGTAGTAACAAGTGTTTACAATCCACACCAGGATTGGGAATAGTCATATGGAAAAAAGATCTAGAAAGGTATAGTAGATCTTATGTAGGTGATTTATCTAGATTCGGTGTTGGTTCTTTACCTTTTACATTACCAGTGCAATCAGTATATGCATTAAATCACGCTTTGAAAAAAACAAAAAATAACAAACAAATGTTTGATAATAGATCTAATAAATTAATATCTGAATTTTCAAAAATGGGGATAAAATGCATAAATAAACATCCATGTAATTCAATTATAGGATTCAAGCATCCCACAAAAAGTTATCATGAATTGAAAAAATTCATGGAAAAAAGAAAAATAATATTATATTCTGGAGTTTCTGGGGTAGATAAAAGTTTTAGAGTTGCAACTATGAGTGTAAAGTTTGACTCTAATTTTAAAAAAATTATAAGGGCTTTTTATGACTCGTGTTTATGTTGATATAGTAGGAGATCTTTTTCATATCGGACATCTTAATTTATTTAAAAAAGCAATAAGCGCTTTCGACAATAAAAATGTTTCATTAGTTGTGGGTGTTCATAGTGATAAAGACGTAAGTTCGTATAAAAGAAAACCGATTATACCGCAAGAGCAAAGATACGAAATCGTTCGTTCTTGTAAATATGTTGATGAGGTTATAGAGGCCTCGCCATTAGTGATCACTGAAGATTTTATAAATAAACACAAGATTGATTACGTTGTGCATGGGGATGACGTTACTAAAGAAATCTCAAAACAACATGCTGTAGTTTCCAAAATGGGAATTATAAAATATGTGCCTTATACAGATGGTGTTTCTACAACCAGTATTATACAAAAAATAAAAGTTGAGTGTATAAAGTGAGTTTTGATTCAATTTTAAAATTTGAAAAACAAGTGTGTGATTTTTTTGGCTCTCCATATGCTGTAGCAGTAGACTGTTGCACACATGCTATCGAATTGTGCTTACGTTATCATGAGACAAAAAACTTTTCTGTTCCAAAAAGAACATACATTTCTGTGCCATTTTTAGCTCACAAATTAGGAATAAATTTTGAGTGGAGAGATGAAGAATGGGAAAATTATTATTATCTAACCGATAATATTATCGATGCTGCGGTTTTATGGGAAAAAGATAGCTACATCCCTGGGACATTTATGTGTTTAAGTTTTCAGTTTAAAAAACACTTAAATTTGGGTCGTGGTGGAATGATATTAACAGATAACAAAGAAGCAAGTTTATCCTTAAAAAAAATGTCGTATGATGGTAGACTACCTAATATACCATGGCGTGAGCAAAATATATCTACATTTGGTTATCATTACTACATGACACCAGAGACGGCACAAAAAGGTTTAGATAAATTACCACACGCAATACAATCAAACCCAAAACAGTGGACAATATCAGATTGGCCAGATTTAACAAAAATGGAAGTGTTTAAATGAAAAAAAGAGCGTTGATAACAGGAATATCAGGACAAGATGGAAGCTATTTGGCAGAATATCTTTTAAGTAAAGATTACGATGTTTATGGCACTATTAGAAGATCTTCTGTTGCAGAGAATCAGGATAGTCGTATAAAACATTTAGACGAAAAAATAAACACTTTTTATGCGGATATGTTAGATGCTCCATCATTAGCAAGAGTTTTTAATGAATCTAAGCCAGATGAAATATATAATTTAGCGGCTATGAGTCATGTGAGGGTCAGTTTTGATGTACCATCATTCACTATAAAGACAAATGCCATGGGTGTGCTTAATATGTTAGAATTATATAGGACTGTTTGCCCAGATGCAAAGTTTTACCAAGCTAGCTCGTCAGAGATGTTTGGCAACACTGTCGATTCAGATGGCGCCCAAAGATTAACAACACCCATGAATCCAGTGAGCCCATATGGGTGTGCAAAACTATTAGCTTATAATTTAGTCAGACATTATAGAAATGCCTATCGTCTTCATGCATGCAATGGTATTCTTTTTAATCATGAGTCACCACGTAGAGGATCAAACTTTGTTACAAATAAAGTTGTAAAAACAGCAGTGGAAATAAAAAAAGGTCTAAAAGATAAATTAGAGTTGGGAAATATGGATTCTAGTCGAGATTGGGGCCATTCAAAAGATTATGTAAGAGCTATGCATATGATTATTAACCATGAAACACCAGACGAATTTATTGTCGCGACTGGTGAAACTCACACGGTTAGAGACTTGTGTGCGTATGTTTTTGGTAAATTAGATATGGATTATGAAGATTATGTTGTGCAAAATCCAAAGTACATGAGGCCAGAAGAATTAAAATATTTAAAAGGTGACGCATCAAAAGCAAGAGAGGTGCTTGGATGGAAGCCTGAATATACTTTTGAGTCGTTGATGGATGACATGATTGATCACTGGATGAAAATATTGTAATGTCTAAAATATTAGTAACCGGTGGCTCTGGTATGGTTGGAACTGCTTTGAAGTGCGACTTAAAAGATGCAATATACGTTTCTTCTAGTGATTATAATTTGATCAGAAGAGAAGATTGTGAACAAATGTATATGGATCACAATCCAGATTACGTTATACATTTAGCAGCTAAAGTTGGCGGCATTAAAGCTAATATGAATAAATTAGCTAATTTTTATTATGATAACACAATGATTAGTACTAATGTGTTACACTACGCAAAAGAATACAATGTTAAAAAAGTTTTATCTGTATTGAGTACATGTGTGTATCCTGACGTCGTTGAATATCCTTTAAAAGAAAAAGACATTCATAATGGAGAACCACACTCTTCAAATTTTGCATATGCTCACGTAAAAAGAATGATTGATGTACAATCAAGAGCATATAGAAAGCAGTATGGTTGTAATTTTATTACCGTCGTTCCAAACAACCTATTTGGAGAAAATGATAATTTTCACTTAGATGATAGTCATGTTCTTCCTGCAATAATTAGAAAAATATATGAAGCAAAAATTAATGGCTCTCATGTTAAATTATGGGGCGATGGTTCGCCTTTAAGGGAGTTTACATATTCAAAAGATCTATCAAGAATTATTTTATTTTTACTTGAAAATTACAATGATAAAACTCCGATAAATGTTGGTAATACTAAAGAATACTCTATAAAAACTGTGGCTAATAT
>NZLH01000337.1 GCA_002694155.1 Pusillimonas sp.
ACATCTAAAGAGTGTATAGAAAAAGCACGTGAACACCTACGATTTGAATTAGAACGTTTAGAGCTATATGACAAGAACACATCAACAAAATAAATACTATTGGAAATGTATAGTTAAACCTCTATGCGAACACACAGGGTATCATAAATACGAAATGCATGAACATTTAAAAAATATGTTCATACCTGATCGTACAAGCAATTTAACAACAGAAGATTTTACTTTATTTTGTGAAGAAGTACGTATTTGGGCACAAAATGACTTAGGTGTAATATTAATGCCACCAAATGAATTTAAGTAGTTTCTATTATATAAAAGAATCAGTTAACTAATTTAAACTAATTATATGGACGGAAGAAAAAACAATAAAGGTACAAAAGGTAACAAAGGCGGTAGACCTTCAAAAGCTGAAGAACAAAAGTTAATAGAAAAACTAACACCTTTAAATGACTTAGCACTAAAAGCATTAAAAGAAAGTTTAGAAAAAAAAGAACAATGGTCAGTTAAATTATACTTTGAATACTTTTACGGTAAACCACAACAAAGAGTAGACGTAACTACAAATGACGATAGTTTACACTTACCGTTAATAAACTTTGTAGATTCTGGAACTGAACAATAAATATCAAAAACTATTTGAGTCAGACTGTAGGTATTATATTATAACAGGTGGACGTGGTTCAGGTAAGTCTTTTGCAGTAACAGTATTTCTTACCTTACTGACTATGTCAAAAAACATAAGGGTATTGTTTACACGTTACACTATGGTTTCTGCACACTTATCAATAATACCTGAATTTTTAGAAAAGATCAGTTTACTAGGATTTGAGAATATATTTGACATAAACAAGTCAGAGGTAGTAAACTTAGCAAATGGTAGTGACATACTATTTAGAGGTATAAAAACGTCTGCAGGTAACCAAACCGCAAGTTTAAAGAGTTTACAAGGTATATCTTGTTGGGTGCTTGACGAAGCAGAAGAACTAATAGACGAAAGCACATTTGACACTATAGATTTAAGTATACGAGAAAAGAAAGTACAAAATAGAATTATATTAGTATTAAACCCTGTTACAAAAGAACATTGGATATATAAACGATTTTTTGAAGAAAGAGGTGTACCACCTAGTTACAACGGTATAAAAGACAACGTTTGTTATATACACACAACTTATAAAGACAACAAGCAAAACCTATCACAAAGTTTTTTAGATCGTATAGAAGCTATACGCAAAAACAATATAAAAAAATACAATCATAATATACTTGGTGGTTGGTTAGACAAAGCAGAAGGTGTAGTATTTGAAAATTGGTCTATAGGTAAATTTAACCCTGATAACTTACAAACTTCTTGTGGTATGGATTTTGGCTTTTCTGTTGATCCTGACAGTTTAACTGAAGTAGCTATAGACAAAGCAAAGAACAAATTATATGTTCACGAACACATATATAAGAACGGACTAAAAACACACGAACTTGCAAAGATTATACTTGACAGAGTAGGTAACAAACTTATTGTAGCAGATAGTGCAGAACCTAGACTAATTGAAGACCTAAGACACAAAGGCGTAAATATAAGACCTGTAAAAAAAGGTACTATAGAAAGTGGTGTAACTCGTATGCAAGACTTTGAGTTAGTGGTAAGTCCTGAAAGTGTTAATATAGTAAAAGAACTTAACAACTATGTATACGCAGATAAAGGTTCTAAATTATACGTAGACAACTATAACCACGCAATAGACGGTATAAGGTACAACGTTATTTATCATTTAGACAACCCTAACGCAGGAAAATACTTTGTACAATAAGAAAAGTGTTGCTAAAAAGAATATAAAATGCACGCAACCCTTAAAGTTATTACAAATAAGATCAACAAATATACATTTTTAAACTAAATAAACAAATTTTCTATTATATATTATGCAAATCAAGGTCAATAAAAACAAGAAACAATACAAATACAAAATTAAAAGTTGGTCAGATGTTACACTTGACAAGTGGGTAAAACTTGTAAAAGCAGAAAAATTAACAGAAACTAAAAGCACAAAAGAGATTATACACATTATGTCTGATATGCCAAAAGAGTTGATTGACTCTTTGTCACTTATAGACGTTACAATTATAATAAAAGCTATTAGTAACTTACAAAGTAAAAAAACAAGTCAATTCAAAAACATTATACAAGTAGGTAAACAAAAATATGGTTTTATTCCAAACCTTGAAGAACTTACTTTAGGCGAATATGCAGACATTGAACACTTTATAAAACAGGGTATAGAGTCTAATATGCACAAAATAATGAGTGTATTATATAGACCTATCACAGAAACAGAAGGCGAATTTTATTCTATAGAAGCATACGACAATACAAGTATGAGGTTACGATCAAAGAAGTTTTTAGACATGAAAGCAGAACAAGTAGAAGGAGCATTAGTTTTTTTTTGGACTTTAGGCAAAGAACTATTGACAACTTTGCAGTTGTATTTGAGCAAAAAGTTGGAGAAGGCGAAGCAACAGTTGACGAAAGATTTGCAAACAAATGGGGTTGGTTTGGCGTGATGTATAGATTGACAAACGGTGAAATAGTAAATTTAGAAAGAATAACAAAATTAGGTTTATATGAATGTTTGACTTGGTTAAGTTATGAAACAGACTTAAACGAAACACAAAAAACAAATTATGGTACAAAACAAAACGTATAATAATTTAGTAGATACTTTAGTACAATTAGGTACTAATCATTTACAAATCAAAACAGTAAGCACAGGTGACGTGTTTGAATTGGATTTAGAAAAAAACACTTTATTCCCTTTACTACATATAAACCCTGTAAACGTTATTGCAAGCAAATCACAGTTTACATTTAACTTTCAAATATTTGTTATGGACTTAGTAGAACCTGACGAAAGTAATGAACAAGAAGTATTAAGTGACTGTTTAAGTATATCTACAGACATTATAAGCACATTTAAACATGGGCAAAGTCTTAATCATTATTTAGCTACACACGGTGATACACCACAATATTTTGTTGATGACAATTTTACGCTAGAACCATTTACAGAGAGATTTGATAATTCAGTAACAGGGTGGGTATTTAATTTACCGATAATCGTTGAACAAGCATTTGAAAGTTGTAATATACCACAACCCACAACACAAATAGGAAAATGATAAAATTTAGAATAGGAAAACTTACAATAACATTAATACCACCAAAAATAAGCTATGAAATATGCAACTGTAATGACAAAGCTGCGTGCACTCGTTGTTAAGTTTGAGACTTACACAGACTATCCAAAAAGTGCAAGTAACAATGCAGCAAGAGCAATAAGAGAAAACGAAAAAATAAATAATAAATGTGCTACGCAGACAGGCAAAGTAAGAGCACAACAAATAGCACAAAAAAAACCTTTAAGTTTTAACACGGTAAAAAGGGTTTTTAGTTATTTAAAAAGAGCAAAAGCATACGACACAGGTGACTATACAAAGTGTGGTACAATAAGCTATAACTTGTGGGGTGGTGACAGTATGCTACGTTGGAGTGAAAGTAAAATAAAACAAGTAGAACAACAATTAGCAGAAATAGGTGAACGAGGTGGAGTAAGAAAAAGTCCAAAAGCACCTAAGTCAGACACACCTAACCCAAGACCAAAAGGTAAGGGTACAGCAAAAGGTGACGCAAGCACAAGTAGAGGTGCTAAAGTAAGCAAACAAGACTTAAAAACATTACAAAAAAAGTCAGATGACTTTAACAAAAGATATAAAAAGAAATTAGGGTATGGCGTAACAGTAGGACAACTAAAGGCAGTATTTCAACGAGGTCTAGGTGCGTTTAACACGTCACACAGTCCACGCATAAAATCACCTTCTCGTTGGGCATTTGCTCGCGTAAACGCATATTTATATTTAGTAAAAAATGGTAGACCACAAAACCCTAAATATACTACTGACTACGATTTACTACCTAAGAAACACCCAAAAAGTACAAAAAAATAAATAAATAACAATGGCAAATTTAACAGTAACATTAACAGAAAGTGTAACCCTTAACGGTTCAGTTAGAGGTTCTACAAATCAACTAACAATAACAGGTATAGAACACGTAATGGAACGTATAGTAACAATACCTGCAGACAATGACACCACAGTATTAACAACAAAACACTTTGTTTACGA
>NZLH01000338.1 GCA_002694155.1 Pusillimonas sp.
AGACCTTCTGCCAACTCTTCGGTCTGGGCTCGACTAAGGCGCGTCCGGGCAAGGAAATGGAGGCGATCATGGCCGCCAACTTCCTGATGAACGCCGATCCGCATGGCGGCAACTGGATCAAGTTCAACAAAGCCCCCCCCAAACCCGGCGAAGAAGTCCGCGCCGGTGGCCGCGCCGGAAGCCGCAGCCGCCGCCGGGGCTAACCCCCCCGGCCCGGCCGCTAGCCGGGGCCCCTCCCCCTCCACGCCCCGGGCTTGACCCGGGGCCTCTCCCCCCCAATCACCAAAGCGCGGACTCAAGGCGCATAGCACCGCCGCGCAGCGGTCATGCCAAAGGCATGCCTCCGGCATCACCCGCCCCCAAAACCGTCCCTCCGGACTTGATCCGGGGTCTCTTGCCATACCCGCCAAGCGCTTGACCCAAGACCTCCCCCTACCCCAGAACACCAAAGCGCGGAACCAAGGCACCGCAGGTGCCGCCGCGCAGCGCCCGTCCGCCCCGTCGCACCAAAGGTGCGCCGCGTCCATTCGGCACGCCTCTGGCGTGACGGGCGGGCGCTTTTGCAACGTCTCACCGCACTGAAAACGCAGAAGTATTTGGCAAGCATAAACTGCCGCCTAAGATGCTGCAGCGCCCCCCGGCGAACAGGCGCGACGCGGCTTATCGGTAAGGTGTGAACGGGAATACTTTACAACTGCAAGTGAGCAAACTTAAGTTGCGTGAGTAAGCATGAAGGGTGAACACGATGGCGCAAAACGGTGAACAGGTTTTCAAACTTCATAAGCTTGATGATCGGCAAGCCTACCAAATACTCACAGACATTCGAGAACTATTAAACTCGCCGTCCCCAATACAAGTTGTACCCGTAAGAAACTACGTGTTCGACGAAAACGAATTTGAAATTGAGAACTTACGCACCGGTGAGTATTCCATTCTAGAAATGAGGTGGAGTGGTACCTGCAGAGACAATAATCAACACATAAGAGCTAAGTTCAAGCGCAGCCCTGAATCCGAAGGAAACGAGCCGTCGCCATATTTCGACTACGTGACGATAGGCTTTGATGGAGATTACGGAAAATGGAAACATCACAGTGGTATCATTCGTGAAATTCTGAAAATAGTTTCTTCACGCGATACACCTGCAGTGCATGTCGACACCGGGTCGTCCCCAGACGTATTGCGCGAACTAATATTGAGTAACAATGCGTCACATCGTCAGATGATGGATGAGTTAAATAAATCAGTAAAAGAAATGATTGAGAAAAGAGCTCAATTGGAAGTTGACGCTAAGAATTCAGAAACCGAAAGACGGTTGGCACATGAGGAAGTGAGGTGCCCCTAGTTTCCTAGACACCTGCTTCGTTCAGTTTCTGCTGTCTGGTTTCGAAGTCAACGGGTGACAGCATGCCGTTGTTCGTGTGCTTGCGCTTTGGGTTGTAGAACATCTCGATGTAGTCGAAAACGTCCTGCCTTGCAGCTTCGCGTGTCGGGTAGGTGCGGCGACGGATCCGTTCCCGCTTCAAGAGTTGGAAGAAGCTTTCGGCGACAGCGTTATCGTGGCAATTCCCACGCCGGCTCATACTGGCTTGCAGGTTGTGCTGGCTGAGAAATACTTGCCACTCACGGCTGGTGAACTGCGACCCCTGATCTGAATGAATCATCACCTTCGTCTTGGGTTTGCGTCGCCAGACCGCTGCAAGCAAGGCCTGCAGCGCCAGGTCGGTCGTCATGCGGGGTTGCGCGGACCAGCCTACCACACGCCGTGAGAAGAGGTCGATAACGACAGACAGATACAGCCAGCCCTCGTGGGTCTTGATGTAGGTGATGTCCGTGACCCAGACCTTGTCGGGCGCATCTACTTCGAACTGCCGATCCAGAGTGTTGAACGCGACGACAGCAGGCTTCCCGCCATATCGTCCCGGGCGGCGCTTGTAGCCAATCTGGGCCAAGATGCCCGCAAGGCTGGCCAGCCGGGCGACCCTGTTCTCAGAAACCTGCTCGCCGAGATCGCGCAGATCATCGGCCAGCTTGCGGTAGCCATAGATCTTGCCGCTCTCGCACCAAGCCTGTCGGATCAACTCTGTCTGCCGTTCATCGTCCTGCGCACGCTGGCTTAACGGTTCTTTAAGCCATGCATAAAATCCGCTGACGTGGACCATAAGCACACGGCACATTGACCGAACCGAAAACTCGGATCGATGAGCCCGGATGAAACCATACTTCAACGGGACTCTCGCGCGAAGTATGTGGCGGCCTTCCTAAGAAACAGCCGCGGTCTCGTGAATAGGCGCCAATACAAACCCGAGGGTCTTGGCGCGCCGTTGAAGGTTTGACAGCAGACGTTTCCGATGCCGCTCTTCATAAGCCGCCGCGCCCTGATCTTTATATGACATGCCATGCCGCACGGCATTGTAAAACAGCACCGCGATCTTTCGCGCTGTCGCCGTAACAGCCTTCTGCTTGCCGATGCGCGAGGACAGCCGCCGATAGAACGCACCCAAGGCCGTGTCGCTCCGGCCGATTGTCGTCGCGGCCAATCTGAGCAAGGCCGCAGCGCGGCTGGAGGACCGGCGTGTCCGCGAGGACAGCAGCTTGCCACCAGAGATCTTGTTGCCCGGGGCGAGGCAGAGCCAAGACGTGAAGTGCTTGGCACTCTTCCAGGCGCGCAGGTCCGTGCCGCATTCGGCCACCAGCTTCAGCGCCAGCGATGGCCCAAGGCCATGGATCTGAGTCAGGTCTGTGCCTAACACCCCGTAGAGCGCAGCCCGCACATCGAAGGACGGCGCATTGTGCTGCCTCCCCTTGATCCGCGCCTTGGGCAGTGGGGCCAGTTCTCCGTCTGCACGGGCCGTCAGCGCCCCAACCGCGGCCTCCAGCCTGCGGTCGCACGCCTCGATCTGCTCTTGATAGAAATCGTAAAGTTCCAGCGACTGTGTCAGGGCAAAGACATGTTCCTCGCGGTCGTTGCCGACCAGCGCGCCTTTGATCGTGTCCAGCGATGAATGGCAGCGGATATCCCGGAATGCGGCGAGAACTTCAGGATCGCGCTCGCCATCGACAATGGCGCGGATAATCCGCATGCCCGTTGCGCCGGTGATGTCGGAGACGACATGATGGAGTTGCAGGTTCATCTCCATCAGCGCCTTCTGCATGTGTTGGATGTGAGCGGCGGCATATTCGGTGAGCCGTTCGCGCTGGCGCATGTAGGCGCGCAGGGTGGCTATCTCCGCCTCAGGGCGGAAACTGCCGCGGAGCAACCCATAAGAATGTAACTGACGCAGCCACCCCGCATCGCTGACATCGGTTTTGCGGCCTGGCACATTCTTGGCGTAGCGGGCATTCACAAGGATAACCTCGAACCCATGCGCCTCCAGGATCTCGAAGGCCGGTATCCAGTAAACGCCGGTCGACTCCATGGCCACGCTGGTGACACCGCACGACTGGAGCCAGTCGGCTAGATCGTGCAGGTCTTGAGTGAACGTCCCGAAAGCTCGCACCGGCATAGCGGCGGTGTCAGGGTTCACAGCAGCCATATGCATGGTCGAGCCAATGTCGATCGCAGCCGCATTGGGGTTGACCACGTTCAAATCCGGGTGGCCGCCGGTCTTACGCTTCGTCATGGCATCTCCTCCGTTCAAGTCGAAGAGCGGGGGCCATGCAAGTTCGTCATCTTCCTAACCGGGATCGCCGCGATGGCGGCGTCACCACTCTCAAGTGCGCATCGACCCATGTGCCACGTTTTTTAACGGGGTCTGACCCTCCAATAAGCCATCGGCAACTGCCCTTCGGGCACAGCATAGCACAGGCTGTTACTACCGCGCACAGGCGGGCTGCGGCCCGGAACGGTTTTTTAATATATCGCGCTCCTCGGTCACGCGGGCCAGTTCCTTCTTCACCCGACGGAGCTCGACGGCCAGATCTGACTCCGCCTCTCGACCCTTGGCAGGCCTCGCAAACTGAGCCTTCCATGTGTAGAGCGACTTCGTGCTGACCCCCAGTCGCTCAGCCACTTCGCTGACCGCATAGCCGCGATCAACAACCTGCGCCACAGCGTCCCTTTTGAACTCGTCCGTAAACCGTTTCTGCGATGACATCCGCGCTTCTCCTTGGTTCCAAAATTACCAAGCAAAGCATCTACAAATCTAGGGGCACCTCAGAAGCGCTTAAAGCGCTAGATGACGAAAGATTGAAGTTGCAACTTCAATCTCACATGTCTGAGCGTCGTAACATCGCAAACACCATCGGAAAAATTGCAAATGATATTTCGAGGACAAGCTTCAAGCCAAACGTCGCAAGGCTGGCAGGATTCTATATTTTCTTGATTGCCCTGACTGCCGCTATCGGGGCTGGATTTTTGTCTTACTATGGACTGACAGTTTATGACGCGAGACAGGAAGAGTTGGCACAGATCAAACAACTTCTCACAAAGTCAAATATCACGGAAACATCAGACATAACTGCAGCTATACAGTCTGCGTTTAAAGCGACCGATTGGTTCCTAATTTTGAAGAGTGTGCTCTCAGGTATAGTCACAGTGGGCTTTTTTACCTACTCAGCTGCTTGGTTAAAAAAATACTACGATGAGGACGTTGCGCTAGCTCGCGAAATGCAAAGATTGAATGCAGACGTCGCGCGTGCAACTTGGGTGATAGAAGCGATCCATGAGGTTAGGCATGAGGGCAAAGGCGAAGTTCCTAAAGAATGGATAGACGCAGTCACACGCAATCTTTTCTCGGGAAATGGTGACAGAAAAAACCTTGGTGACGGAGCAATGGCTATTAGGGCACTCATGGGCTTTACGGCTAATGCCTCATTTGGGCCAGACGGTCCAAAGTTTGAGATAGGCCGCAAAGGAGCGAAAGAGTTGGCGAAGGCAGAGGTCAGCGAAGGCTAACACACCCCCCCAAACCTTACAAAACCCCCTCACAAACCTTACACGCCCCCCACACGACAGCCCCATATCCCGGGCGATCATCGCCGCATGGGTGCGATTTTTGGCGTTGACCCGCCGCCCAAAGGTGCGCCGCAGCCCCTTGGCATGTCTCTGGCGTCAAGCCCTCTGCGCGGTGCCTGTCCGAATTTAAGATAGGCCCAATTGCGTATTAACCACCGACCTGACGGCGTCGTTGGGACATGGGATAGTGTCGCACGATTGACTGCACAACATGGGCGGCGTCC
>NZLH01000339.1 GCA_002694155.1 Pusillimonas sp.
ATATCAATGGTAAGACGTGCAATGCCTAATCTAATTGCGTATGATATTGCTGGAGTTCAGCCAATGTCAGCACCTACTGGATTAGTATTTGCTCTTAAAGCTAACAAGACATCGAACAATGCGGGCACAACTGTTGAGCCTGATGGTGGTTCACCTGGTGTTGGAAACGAAATTCTGTTCAACGAAGCAGACACTGCGTTCACAGCTGAAGGTACAACACCAACATCTGACTCTCCATTTAGGACCACAAGTGATGAAGGTGATACAGACTTTGATACTCCAGTATCATCGACTCACCCCGGCGCTACTAACACTGCTTATTCACCTGTAGGTGGACGTGCTACTGGCGATGCTGAGTTCGAATCTTCATTCCCATCAGTTGGTTTCTCAATTTCGAGAACATCTGTTGTAGCGAAGACACGTCAACTCAAGGCTGAGTACTCTATGGAGTTAGCTCAAGACCTTAAGGCAGTTCATGGTTTGGATGCAGAGTCAGAATTGGCTAACATCCTTTCAGCTGAAATCTTAGCTGAAATCAACCGTGAAGTTATTCGTAAAATTGTTACTCAGGCTAAGATTGGTCTTGGAAACATTAACGAGTCTTATGGTCAGAACTCTGGTGTATTCGACTTAGTCGCAGACGCTGATGGTCGTTGGATGGTTGAAAAGTTCAAGTCTCTAATTTTCCAATTAGAAGTTGAAGCTAATGCCATCGCTAAGGAAACTCGTCGTGGTAAAGGTAACTTTATCTTGACATCATCAAACGTAGCATCTGCTCTAGCTGCAGCTGGTTCATTGGATTATACTCCAGCACTATCTGCTAACCTAAATGT
This sequence comes from Pusillimonas sp., assembly GCA_002694155.1. Lineage (GTDB taxonomy): Bacteria > Pseudomonadota > Gammaproteobacteria > Burkholderiales > Burkholderiaceae_B > Neopusillimonas. The sequence goes on from NZLH01000339.1 coordinate 834, forward strand.
AGATGACACAGGTAATACATTTGCCGGTGTTCTTAACGGACGCATGAAGGTCTACATCGACCCATATGCAACTGTTGACTACGCATGTGTAGGATACATAGGAACAAATCCATTCGACGCAGGATTATTCTATTGCCCTTACGTTCCATTAACAATGGTTCGTGCGGTTGATGAAGCTACATTCCAGCCAAAGATTGCATTCAAGACTCGTTATGGTATGGTAAACAATCCATTCACAACAGGTCATGCAAGTTCGAACGTATACTATCGTAAGATAAAAGTTGCTAACATCAATAACGACGGTCTTGCATAAGACTAACTCATTGAGTTAAACTTTTAAAGAGGTCTCGGAAACGGGGCCTCTTTTTTATATAAATAACAATATGGCAACGAATAGTAATTTAACAACAAACTTAAATTTATTAGCACCTAATGGTTTTAGGTTAATTATCGATAAAGCAGAATTTGCTAATACAGAATTTTTTGTAACTTCATTTTCTTTACCATCTGCTAACTTAGGAGAGACTCAGGTTAATTATAAAAATGCTATTGGATATGTTCCTGGCGAAACATTAACCTTTGATTCTATTTCAATGAGAATAGCAATGGACGAAGAATTAAAAGGATACACTGAACTTTTACAATGGATGGTTGTGAATGAAACTAAGTTAACCGTGAAAGATATGATTGTATCAATCTTATCAAATACAAATGAACCGAATAAACAAATTCAGTTTACAAATGCATTTCCGGTTTCTGTGTCAGGTGTTGAGTTCAGTACACAAAATACAGACATTGAATTTTTACAAACAGATATTACATTTAGATACGATAGATTTACTATAATAAAATAAGATATAAATAATTATATTATGACATTAGACGACATTATGAAAATGTGGGAGGTCGATTGTGAAATTGATGACCTAGCCCTAGATGATGAGACTAAAAAAACATCAAAACTTCATGCCAAGTATTTAGCACTTGTAAATGTAAATCGACTTCAAAGAGCGAAGTTAGATAGTGACCTTGATTCATTAAAGAAAGATAAGTGGTTATATTACACAGGTAAAATGACCAAACAAGAAATGGATATAAGAGGCTGGCAATACGACCCGTTTGGTGGTGCTACTAAACCACTAAAGTCTGAGCTAACATTTTACACCGACTCCGACGAAGACATTATTAAAATCAAGCAAAAGATAGAATACCAAAAGACTATTGGTAATTTACTTGAAGAGATAATGAATAATCTTCGCTGGAGACATACACATGTTAAAAACATTATAGATTGGAAGAAGTTTGTTTCAGGTAGTTAAAAAAGATGAAGTATCTCTAAAGATACTATCAGATGATTCTGGTGCATTAAGAGAACTTAGTGAACATTTCACATTCTTTGCGGAAGGTTATAAGTTTATGCCTGCATATCGTAATAAGATATGGGACGGAAAAATACGTTTGTTTAATATGAGAGACCAAACACTTCCACATGGTTTACTTGAACAATTTTTAAGATTTTCCCAAGAAAGAAATTATAAGTGTGAGCTACCTGATAATTTAACCAAAGCTACTTGGTCTAATAAAGACCAACTTACTGGTTGGATTAATGGTAAAGACCATTTAGATTTAAATCTTGCAATCGGTGGTGAACCTATTGATGCTAGAGATTATCAAATAGATGCAATTGCCCATGCTATTCAAAATCAAAGAGCCGTCTTAGTATCTCCTACAGGCTCAGGAAAGTCTCTTATTATATACACCTTATCTCAATGGTTTCTCAATCAAAGCGGAGGAAAATTTTTAGTTATAGTTCCAACAACTTCTTTGGTTGAACAAATGTATAAAGACTTTTTAGATTATGGTGGTTATACACCACATGGTGCAATAGGTCATAAAGTTACCGAAGAAGATATACATCGTATCTATTCCGGTAAAGAAAAATTTAATATTGATGCTAGAATAATAATTACTACATGGCAATCTGTTTATAAACTTCCACCTTCTTGGTTTGAAGATATAGGAATGGTTATAGGAGATGAAGCTCATCAATTTAAAGCTAAGTCATTAACGGCTGTTATGAATAAATTGAAAAATGCTTGGATGCGAATAGGAACTACTGGAACTCTGGACGGGTCAGAAGTTCACGAATTAGTTTTAGAGGGATGCTTCGGGCCGGTTTATAAAGTAACTACTACTAAAGCTTTAATGGATTCAGATACATTAGCTAAAATGAAAATCGAATCTTTAGTTATCAAATATAGTGATGAAATAAGAAAAGGGTTTGGTAAAAAGAAATATCAAGAAGAAATTGACTTTTTAGTTTCTCACGAAAAAAGAAATAAGTTTATTCAGAATTTAGCTCTTGACCAAAAAGGTAATACTTTAGTTTTATACAACTATGTTGTCAAACACGGGAAACCCCTATATAAAGATATAGCAGATAAAGCAAAAGGAAGAAAAGTTTTCTTCGTTGCTGGTGAAGTGAATGCAGATGAGCGTGAAAGAATAAGAGAGCTCACTGAAAAAGAAAATAATGCTATTATCGTAGCAAGCGTCGGAACCTTTTCTACCGGTATAAATATAAGAAACCTACATAATATAATCTTTGCCTCGCCGACAAAGTCTCAAATAAGAGTTCTACAATCGATAGGCAGAGGATTGAGAAAAGCAGATAACAACCAAATGACAACTATTTATGATATAGCCGATGACATCTCGTGGAAAACGAGAAAAAATTATACACTTAATCATGCTATTGAAAGAGTTAAGCTATATGCAAAAGAAAAGTTTCATTTTCAAACACATGAGGTACCATTATGAACATATTCCAAGAATTAGAAAACATGACTAAGAGAGAATCATCAATCTTTACTTATCAATTGGTTGACGGAAGTTATATTATGGCAGAAGAAGTTGATTTTGATTTTGATGAAAACGTTATTTTTATAATTAATCCGGTAAGAATAAAAGAAAACAATATAGACAATAAGTTTCAATTAACTACATATATGATAACAGAACCTTCTCACCCTATTCAATTAAGAGAAGATGCGATTGTTGCGAGTACACCTGCACCTGCAGTGTTAAGGCGCAATTACTTTCAATACAATTTATTGAATGCTCTTCAGAATTCTTTAAGTAATGATGATTTTCAAGAAATCGTCAAATTAATTTTTGGCGGTCTTGATTCTAAAGATGACGTAGAGAAACAGGAAAATAATCCGTTTGATTTTTCTGAAACTTACAAGATTAAAAAATCTAAAAATCCTAATAACCCTTGGGATAGATACTAAAGAACTCGCGTTCTTTGGTTTGGTACTAAACTATTATACAGGAATTGTCAAATGATGTAAAGAGAAAAATTAATAAAAAAGCATATTTTTTTATTGATTAAATCTACGTTATGTGATATATTATATACATTATGAAACAAAAACGAGAAAAGCGAAAGAAAGAGCATTATGTAAATAACAAAGAGTTCTCTCAATCCGTGGTAGATTATGTAACATCTGTTACGGAAGCTCGTAATGCAGGTAAAGATGAACCAATCATTCCTAACTACATTGGCGAGTGTTTTCTTAAAATAGCAGAAGGGCTTTCTCACAAACCAAACTTCGTTTCTTACACTTATCGTGAAGAAATGGTTATGGATGCAGTTGAGAATAGTATTAAAGCTATTATGAATTATGATATCAATAAAGCAACTCGAACAGGATTACCTAATGCCTTCGCGTACTTTACTCAGATTTCATATTACGCTTTCCTACGCAGGATAGCAAAAGAAAAAAGACAACAAGATATTAAAGAACTTTATATTGATTATGCTGGAGCCGGTGCCTTTATGGATACCAATAAATATAGTGATTCAGATTCTATCATTGAAAGGATAAGAGTAAAAACTGCTGCTATCCGCGATAGAGATAATAAGCTAAAAGAGTTTGGTAAGAAAATTAAAAATAAAGCTAAACGAAAAGTTATTGGCCCGCTAGATCAGTTCTTCAAGGACTAAATTACATTATGCAGATAGCGATTATTAATGATACCCATTGTGGTACCAAGAACGGCAGTGACGTGTTCCTAAACAATGCGGAACAATTCTATAAAAATGTTTTCTTTCCATATTTGAAAGAACATAACATTAAAACAATTCTTCATTTGGGAGATTACTTTGAACATCGAAAGTATGTAAACTTTAAAGCGCTTAATAGAAATAAAAGAATGTTTCTCGATGAGCTTCAGAATAATGAAATACATATGACTATTATTCCAGGTAATCACGATGTTTATTATAAAAATACAAATGAACTTAATTCATTAAGAGAACTTCTTTCTCAAAATAGTTTTTCGGTTTCTATTTATGAAGACCCTGTTGATTTACCATTTGATGGTATGACTATTGGCATGGTACCATGGATATGCCCCGAAAATGAAGATAGATGTTTAGAGTTTTTAGAACATAGTAAGTCAAATATTATTATGGGTCACTTTGAGTTAGGTGGATTCCAATATATGGCTAATGCCAATATTAAGTCACATGGTATGGATAA
>NZLH01000340.1 GCA_002694155.1 Pusillimonas sp.
AAAAGTCTATCAATGTCAGCTACTAAATTTTTTTGTTTATTAATATGACCTATTCCTTCACTTCTTCTTGCATTAAGTGTTTTTATTGTTTCATTTCTTCTTTCTTCAAATGTTGCATTTCTATCTTGTGTAACACCATGCTCCTTCTCTGCTTCCTCTAAAGCAGCTAAAAATTTATTTTCTGTTTTTATTTCTTTTATTTTTGTTTTATCTAATTTTGCCTGTTCTTTTTGTTGAGCTTCTAAAGCTAATTGTAATCTTATTCTATTTCCAAGCTCTATATTGTAATCTTTTAATCTATCAACTAAAGTTTTTGTGTCAGCAGTTTCAGTGTCTATATTATCTAAGAAGTCTGGATATTTTACATTAATCTCTCCAATAATTCTATTTCTTTCTTCTTCTTGAATATTTACATCTGTCAACCTACCGACTAAAATATTTAATGCAGTGCCTTGATTTTCTAACTGTTCAGATACAGGTATATCTACCAGATCACTAAATAAGTTAATAATATTAGCTAAACCATCAATAAAGTTTTGATAACTTTTACCAATAAAAGTTTCTGTTAAATTGATAAGCAAACCAGATATAGCAGAGTTTAATCTTTTAAATGCACCTTCTAAATTATCTCCAACAATATCTGCCATTGCTTCTGCTGCACCCCTTGCTTTATTAAGTTCATCTCTTAAAGCTACTGTTCTTTCTCTACTGGTAATCATCTGCTCAAAAGCTGCTGCCTGTCTTAAATCAACAACTTCCATAATGTCTGCTAGACTACCACCTTCTTCTGTAAATTTTGTTAACGCTGGTATTAACTGATCTAATGAATGTATTGTTGTTCCAAAAGACTTGACTAAGTCAGAGTTAGGGTCTTGCATTTTTAAAAGTATATTTCTTAAAGATGTACCAGCAATAGATGCTTCAATACCTGAATCTGATAATTGAGCCATGATTGCTGTTGTATCCTCAATTGAAAACCCTGCTGACTTTGCAATCGGTGCAACCTTTGTCATAGATGTTTGAAACTTCTCTATATCTAATGCAGAAGATGTAAATGCTACTGCCATAACATCTACTACTCTTTGTGTTTCTGATGCATCTAATCCAAAACCTCTTACTGCTGCTCCAGCTACAATCGCTGCTCTACCTAGATCTGTGTCAGTTGCTGTTGCTAATTGTAAAGTAGCTTCCTGTGCATCTAATATTTCTTTTGTAGTAAATCCTAACTTACCAAAGTTTGTTTGTAATTCTGCTACTTGTTGTGCTGTAAAGAAAGTCGTTCTACCTAAATCTTCTGCTGTTTTGCTTAATGTTATGAAATCTTCTGCTGTTGCTCCTGTTGTTGCAGCAGTTTTTGCCATTTGAAACTCAAAGTCTCTAAAGTCACGCACCATCATGCTAACAGTTTTTGTTATTGTACGAAAAGCGATAACAGCTCCTCCAACCTTTGCTGCCATCTTTGTAAAACCTACAACAAGATTTTGTGTTTGCTTTTCTGCTCCTTGTGCTTCTTTGCTAAAATTCTTTGTTTCTGTTTTTAGATTACTAATGTCTTTTTGTCCTTTGACAACTACCTGTACTATTACCTTCTCTGTATTTATTGACATATCACTTTACTTTACTTGTTTACTAATTATACTAGCCACATCTTTACCAATATCATGTGCTAAATCTTGTCCAATTGTTTTTCTTAATTTATCAACTACATACCCTGCAAAGTTTGTTCTACGAGGTATTTTATTACCTTTTTTGTACACTATGTAAGGATCTCTCATTGAATTGTCTGGATACTTCCTGTTACCATAACCACTTTGTTGTAATCTTTTTAATATCAGATTAGCCACTGAAAAACCACCTTCAATACTTCTTGTTTGCATCCAATTATATATAGTTTTAAGGTTTGGTATTTTAGCTAATGCAGGATTGTTAACTGCTTTCCAATACTTTACTGTTGATGTTATATTTAAAATACTTTCTTTAGTTTTTGTAATTTTTGTTTTTATACCTCGACTCAACTCACCTGTAGCATTGTGTTTTTGAAATTTAAGCTCTTCTCTTAAATCATTAACTAATTTAGAACCTATTGACTCTAACTTTTTATTTGTATTTATAAAATCTCTCATTAGGTGATAGAATCTTTTTTCGTTGTTTTTATAACACTATGAACATTACCAAACTTATCAGTCATTACAACAGGCATAAGAACTACTTGCTCATTTATAATAGTAACACTAGTATATACATCTAAACCACTTGTTTTTGGTAATCCTGTTCTTGAAACTTGTTTTTCTCTTTTCATAATTTTAATTTTAACTTAGAAGAATTCTCCACCATTATCTACTTGAACTACAACTGTGTTGTTTGCATCTGATGTAAAGTCACCTACGTCAAACCACTCTATTAATTCTACTTTAGTAGTTGTATTTTTTGTTGGCTGATAGTCGTTAACTTTATATAATCTATAGTAAACATTATCAATGTAAATTAATTTTCTAAAATCTAAATTTATAATATCTGTAACCTTTAAATCAATTTGTAATTTTTTTATTCTTGGTTTTCTTTTTAGTTGTTCTATCATAAACTTATAATAAGTAAAGTACAAACCTTTTACATATTCACCTGATCCATATAGATTTGTTGTGTCGTTATATGTTCTTGAGTAAATATTACCATAACATAAATTTATTAAAGTAGGATCTTCTGGATTATAACTAAATGCATGAGGATAGATTTCTGATAAAACTATATTTTGTGCTTGACTTACTGTATACTGACCTGTATTTACAAACGCATTTATTGCCAAAGAATCAGCATATATACCTCGTTTATTATTTATATTAGAAGATACAACTGCTTTTCTTGCTATATGTGGATTTTGAACTGCTGGACTATATTGTCTCCAACTAAATAATCTTGGCAAAAATTCAAATCCTTTATCTGCTCTTACTGCTACATGATCTGCTGTAAAATTATCTAAAACAGAATTACTTATATCTTCTTCTGATAAAAATGGTATAAATGGTATTGTATCTCTATCTCTGTCAGAAGTATCTTTATCATCTAACATTCGTGAGTTTGCAAACAAAGGATTTTCAAAAATAACTTGACCTTTTTCAAAATCGTTAGATAATGTTTCTTGGTAAGGAAAAATATCTTTTACATTATTAAACAATCTAAAAATAGTAGCTGCTTCTACATCTTTGTCGTCTGTTTTATATTTAAAAATTATATCTCTTTTTAATTCAGTCTGCAACCATTCCTCTGTCGCTTCCTGACTCCTATCAACTTTATAAGTCCAATCTAATGCTTCTCCTTTATCAAAATAAAAATCATTATAGGGTTCAATAAATACCTTTTGACTTGCTTCATCTGTAGTCATTTGTAAATTAAAAGAGTGAGAAATACCTTTTATAAAATCCATTTGAGAAATATCATTTGGCATAATATCTTTTAGATTATATGTTTGTCCATATGTAGGTTGATCAGACTGTAATGATATTCTTAACACTCCATTGTCTGCTGCTGTACCTCCCAAATTATTAGGATCTATTGTACCAGCAAAAAACTCAAATGTAGCAGAAAGTGTTTGACCTCTACCATTTTTTGCTTTAGCTAGACAATGTGCAGAAAATCTTACCTCATCACCTTTATTTAAATATCTTGTATAAGTTTCATTTGGAAACTGAGCAGATATAGGATCTGATTGTGGTTGACTTGATGTTCTTGCTTTCTTTTGTTTATCTTCTACTATATAAGAGAACACTGTGTTATGTACAGTATACCCAACTGTTTTTACTTGTATGTCAATCCTTATTTCTTCCATAATCAGTTTATCAGGATTACCACTACCACCTGTTGTTCTTACGTTGGTAACTTCAACAAAAAAGTTTTGTAAATCAAAATCATAAAAACCATATTCTTGAGCAGTAAAAGTTTCACCATCAAAACAACTTAAAGCATCATCTCTTTCTATAAAACCACCAGCAGCAGTAAAATTTATAGGTTCGTTTAAAAATGCACTTGCTGTAGTTCCTAAAACAGCAGAGCTTGTTTGTGTAAGTATTCTTGAGCTGGTTGTTGTGTGTGTTATATTGTTAAAACCACACAATACTAAAAAACTGTTATACCTTTCTTGTTTATTATTAAAATTTATGTTTGGTGTCGCAAAAATTAATTTTTTAAATAAATCACTTTCAATAAAATTAGATTCTATTGTATAACCTACATCATTAAATATTTTATGAATTATGTCATAAACCCATATACAAGGTCTCCAATCCAAAGTAGGTTCATTATAGGGTAATGAGTGACCAAAATCATCAATACCAAAATACGCATCTGTTTGTGTACCATTACTTTTTACATATTTATCAAATAGCTGTATTCCATGACTTTCTGTACCAGCAGTGTTAAACTCACCATAACTTACAATAGGATAAACTATTTTTGAAGTGTTTGTTGTAGCGTTTGCTTGAGACCAAGTAGCTACTATCTCGTTGCTTTGTAATAATAAATCTTCTGCATCACTACCAAAATCTATGTCAGCTAAAGTTTTTTCATCAATTAGTGTAGCCCAAGATAAGTTGTCTGCAAAAAATACACAAGAATAATACTCAGCACTTTCATTAAAACCTATTTCTTTGAGCTGTAAAAGTCCTTTTATTGATATTAAATCATTAATTAAGATTGTACAATCTTTTTTATTACTTATGTCATTACCATTATTATCTGATGCTGAAAAGTAAGCACTTTTCAAAACTATGTTGTTGTTTTTTGTTGCTGGTATTCTAAATGTTTTACTAAAAACACCAGATCTTGATTGTAAGTCTTTTACATCATTAATTTTAAAGTTTAAAGACATTGGAAACTCAGAATGATCAA
>NZLH01000341.1 GCA_002694155.1 Pusillimonas sp.
TATTAGTATATGGTAAAAATAATCAAGCTAAAAGCAAAGACGAAATTAGGAGAACAAAAAATTCGTCACCATGGAGATACATTCCATGTCGAACCATGTCTTATGGGAAAAATCATTATTTCATTGAAAGAAAATTTGGGAAGGCTATTGATGGACGATGACGAACATTTTGAAATCGTAAAAGAAACCGAGTTACGAAAGGTTAAATAATGAAGATTGAAGACAGAAAAAAAGCATGGGACAAGTTACCCTTTCCTAAACCAGATTGGGAGACGTTTAAACGAATGCTTCCTGTGTTTAATTTTGATGCGCTTGAAGTTCATCGTAAATGGATAGAAAAGGTTAGTAAATAGTGGTTTTAGATATTAAAGGTTCAACGATTCGAAAAAGAGAGTTGGTGGCTGAAGCTGCATATTTCTTTAAAGACCGATTGATGCCACGAATGAAAACTCTACAGATTGACATTAATCTTAATCCACATTATGAGAAGAATACTACCAGTAGCGGCGATTGTATTTGGGAAGATACTAATCGATGTTCAAGAGAATTTACAATTAATTTAGATTCCAGTAATGATGATTGGATGGTTCAAACTCTGGCTCACGAGATGGTTCACGTAAAACAATGGGCTCGAGGTGAGATGCAAGATATCTATAGTGATGACGATGGAAGTCCTAAACAAACTCGTTGGAAAAGCAAATTTATCAATATCAAAAACGTTCCATACGAATTATGGCCATGGGAGAAAGAAGCATTGAGGATAGAAAAGAGGTTATATAATGAATGGTTAGAGTATTTGAAACAGAAAAAAGTATAAATAGAGGAAACGATTTTAATGGGAACGCTGACTCTATGGGACTTAAAATATCATTCTTTGATATAGACGAAACTGTATTTCACAGTTTTGCTCACGTACTAGTTCGTAATAAACACACAGGTGACTTAGTGACCAAACTTAGCAATGCTGAGTTCAATTCACATGTCCTTGCTGATGATGAAATGTACGACTATTCAGAATTCCAAGATGCTAAATTCTTCAAGGCATCATCTAAAGTAATTAAGTCTACCCTTAAAGAAATTAAAAAGCAATTTGCTCGTGGAGATATGATTGTCTTTTTGACTGCCCGTCAAGATATGGACAATAATGCTACATTCAAAGATACTTTTCGTCGGCAAGGAATTAGAGTGAATGATAAGAGAGTTCGATTTGAACTTGCTGGTAATCTAAAGTATGGTCCTATACCACAAAGAAAGATGTACATTATTGGAAAGTACATTAAACGATTTAAAAATATTGAAGAAATTAAAATTTATGATGACCATAAAGAAAATGTTCGGATATTAGACCAAGTAGCTAGAAGTCACCCCGAAATAAAATTTAGTAAATATTTAATAAAGAATGGTCGGATAATACAATTTGGCCAACTTAATAAAGAAAGAGAACCTATGAAAAGCTTTAAGGAACATTATATTTCAGAAGAACAAGAGTTAGAGGAACTCTTTGGTGCTATACCATTTAAGATTGATACTATAAAATGGTCACAGAAGAATAAAGGTAAACAACCAAAAGGACAGGGCAACTGGAAGTTTGATTTTAAAGTTCCTGTTCGTTCACCTATGGCAAGTTATCTTGATGACGGAGAATATACATTTAAAGGATTATTTAAAAAGGCAGTTCAAGGATTGGTAAAATATTTAAAAAGGTCAGCTGGTCCAAAAGGAAATCTTAAACAAGCAAAGGTAGTATTACAACCGTGAATTCATTTGAACAATATGTAGAAATATTAGAAGCCACTAAGTCTGGTAAGAATGTACACATGACTCATATCGAGGACCGTGTAATATATGGTGGTGTCAAAGGAGCTCGAGAAGCGATCTTTGCATTACGTTCTTTGAGAGATATGTTAGCTGGTAACTCTAAATCATCTACTAATGTGACTGTTAAATGGGACGGAGCTCCTGCAGTCTTTGCTGGAATCGACCCTAGTGATGGTAAATTCTTTGTAGCAAAAAAAGGAATCTTCAATAAAAATCCTAAAGTATATAAATCAGAAGCAGATGTTAGAGCTGATACTTCAGGTGACCTTGCAGATAAATTAACTATAGCTTTTAATGAACTAAAAGACCTTGGAATCAAAGGAGTAATTCAAGGTGACATAATGTTTACCAAAGGAGATGTATCAAAAGAATCTATTGATGGCGAACCTTATTTTACATTTCAGCCAAATACTATTGTCTATGCGGTGCCAGTCAAATCAGAATTGGGTAAGACTATATCAAAGGCCAATCTTGGAGTAGTGTGGCATACAACATATAGTGGAAAAGATTTTGAATCTATGAAGGCAAGTTTTGGAGTCAATCTTAGTGGACTAAAGAAAACAAAATCTGTATGGTACCAAGATGCAGATTATAAAGATATGTCAGGCACTGCAACATTCTCTGATAAAGATACAAAAGAAGTAACTGCTTCATTATCAAGAGCAGGAAAGATTTTTCAAAAGATAGCAGGAACAACTTTAAGAGAGTTAGAAAAAAACACAGAACTATCTGCTAGAATAGAAACATTCAATAATACTCTTGTAAGGAGAGGTGAAAGAATTACTAATACCACAAAGCATGTTTCTGATATGTTAAAATATTTTGATGATAAGTTTGAAAAAGAAAAAGGTAAACGTTCAAGTGAAAGAGGTAAAGCAGCTATTGATGCTAAGAAAGCAGAACTTCTAAAGTTTTTCTCACCAGCAAATAAAAAGAATCTTATTCTTATGTTTGACCTAATGAATGCTATAGTCGATGCTAAACTTATTATTATAAATAAACTAGATAAAGTAAAACAAATAGACACTTTCGTTAGAACCAAAAATGGATTTAAAGTCACTGGTTCTGAAGGTTTTGTCGCTATAGATAAAAGCAAGGGTGGAGCAGTTAAATTAGTAGATAGGTTAGAATTTTCAATGAATAATTTTTCAAGTGATGTAATAAAAGGTTGGGAAAAATGATTGGATTTAAAGAGCATATAGAATTAGAAGAAGATAGTTTAGACGAGGTGTTGACCAAACAACAACGAATCAAACGTGGTCGCTTGATGAAAAGAATGGCAAAAAGAATAGCCATTAAGAGAAAAAGAAAATTAAAGAAAAGAGCAACTAAAGACGAATTAATGAATCGAGCTAAAAAGTTGGCTCGAAAAAAACTAGCCAAAAAGTATTTAAAAGGAAAAGATTTATCTAAGTTAACATTTGCTGACAGAGAAAGATTAGAGAAAAAGCTCAAGGGTAAAAGTAAAGTAATAACTAGAATTGCTAAAAAACTTTTAAAATCTGTAAAAGCTGCTGATGTAGCAAGAGTTGCATCTATGAGAAAGAAAGCTGGCGGAGATAGAAAGGACGACTAATGAAAAATTTTAAAGACTATAACAAAGATAGAGTTGACGATATATGCGAAGGTCTCTATGAAGATTTAGAATTGGTCGAAGCCGAATACCAAGGAAAGAAAGTTACTTTAAATGACCCTATCCGTACTTCTGAAAATCCTAATAAGAAATTTAAGGTTTATGTAAAAGGGCCAAAAGGAAATGTTGTAGTTGTTAGATTCGGTGACCCGAAGATGTCAATTAAAAGAGATGACCCTGAGCGTAGAAAGAATTTTAGAGCCCGACACAATTGTGATAACCCTGGACCAAAATATAAAGCTCGATATTGGTCTTGTTTTCAATGGAGAGCTAGTGCGAAAGTAGATAATTAATGAACAGACCAGAATTAAATTCATTTAAAACTTGGACGGAACAAAAAGATAAATCCGTTGTCTTTACTTTCGGTCGATTTAATCCGCCTACTATTGGCCATGAAAAATTAATCAGAAAAGTTATCTCACAAGCTAAAGGAAATAACTATAGAATTTATGTATCACAATCAAGTGACCCACAAAGAAATCCACTTGAATATAAAGAAAAAGTTCAGTTAATGAGAAAGATGTTTCCTAAGTTTGGCCGAAACATTATCTTTAACAAAAAAATAATTAATGTATTTAATATTCTTGTAGATTTATATGACCAAGGATTCAGAGAAGTAACCATGGTTGTTGGTTCTGATAGAGTACCAGAGTTTAAAAAATTGATGGGTCAGTATAATGGAAAGAAGGCTCGACATGGATTCTATGATTTTAAAGTTATTAATACTGTATCTGCTGGCGATAGAGACCCAGATGCTGACGATGTATCTGGTATGTCTGCATCTAAAATGCGGGCGGCAGCAAAAGCAGGAGACCTTGATTCATTTAGTAAAGGCTTGCCAAAATCGTTTGGAGATAAAGTAGGAGTCTTTAATCTAATTCGTAAAAGAATGGGACTAAAAGAAATGGTCAATTTTAGAAAGCATATTGACCTTGGTTCACAATCTGAGTTAAGAGAAAAATATATTAGTGGAGAGATATTTAATAGTGGTGATTTAGTTGTATGTATTAGAACTGGTACTAAGTTTTATATATCTGAAAGAAAATCAAGTTATGTAACAGATGAGCATAATACTAAATATTGGATAAAAGATTTAATTGAAGTTAGACAAGACCCCGACATAAAAGATAAAAAGGGTACTCAACCTGCTAAGTATTTTGCAAAAGGTGCTAAAGGCAAAGAAATGTCTAAGTCAACTAAATCAAAAAGAGATGCTCATTTTAAGAAAGGTGCAGCCAAATCAGATGATGACCCATCTGCATATAAGCCCGCACCAGGTGATGCAGGAGCAAAAACCAAACCATCTAAACATACCAAGAAATTTAAACAGATGTTTGGTGAAAAAGTTAAATACATGAATATGGCTCAACTTAAAAAGGAGTTGAAGAAAGAATATGGTTCTAAAGCAAGCTCTCTTAAAATTGTAAAGGTGAAAGGTGGAGTATCAATTCAAACACCAGGTGGTCAAGAACTTGAAAGATATAATAATGTACCTAA
>NZLH01000342.1 GCA_002694155.1 Pusillimonas sp.
ACAAAATCAACCAGGATGGTAATTTCACATGTTCATGTTGATTCTCATTATGGATCCTCATCGTTTCTAGCCGGCTATATCCATGCTGATGGCTATGTCAGCTTCAATCCTCTGTATGAGACTCCGGATATCATGGAGGTTGCCTGTAGGTGCCTATCCGGCGCAAATCTGTTGATCTCGTCAAAGGCTCGGGCTCGGTTATGGCCGAAGAAGCTGTCAGAAAAGATTTCTGAGCTTTTTCGCCATCGAGAAACAGATGGTGTGCCAGGAACAATCAAAACTAACGCTAGACGACTTTGAAGACTGGCTGCGCAACCAAGTTTTGCAGGTCTCTACCAAGCATGCTCTTGGTAAGGCGATCAGCTTTGCACTTATCCTGCTGACCAAGCTGAAGGTCAATTTGGAACACGGCGAACTGGAACTTGATAACAATGACGCCGAACTCAACATGCGTTGTATTCCTGTCGGCCGGAAGAACTATTTGTTCGCCGACTCTGAGCGGGGCGACATCACCGGATGGGTGCGAAGCAAAAGAAACGAATTCAGTTTTCTGGATAAAGAAGTCTACGGAACATGCCGATATGAGACGACGTCATTTCCTTGCGGTCTTTGCCTTCGATTTTTTCCCAGTTCAAAAAGACCCACTCATCCAGGGCCTGGGCAAGACCTAGTGTACAGGTAACAAGCAAATCAATTGGCAGATCTGTGCGCACCTGGCCGAGTGCTTGGCCGTGCTCAAGTAATACTTTTGCCCATTGTCGGGCGATGGAAAACATTTCTTCCGCACTCTCTGCAAGGCTTTGGCTGTTCTGGAACTGGTAAAACATTCGTCCAAGTCGCACGAACCATTCATCCCTTCCGAGCATGTCCACGCACTTGCCATAAAAGCGCTCGCATTCAGGCCAGAAGGAAGATCGGTCTAAGTCCAGTGGGTCGAACGGTCCAATCTCGTCCTGCATTTTTAGAAGGGACTTCTCTAAAAGAGTGCGGAATAGGTCGGCCTTGTCATCAAAGTAGTAATATAGCGAACTCTTGCTGATGCCCGCCACTTCAAGAATGCGGTTCAGTGAAGCGCCTTCAAATCCCCTAGTCCCAAATTCTGCGGCAGCTGCATCCATCAGGAGGCGCTGTTTCGATGGGTCGAGATTTTCGAATCTGGGGCGGCTCATGGCTTGATTGTAACGGACTGGAAGGTTAGAACCAACGGTGCGGACCATGTGGTCCACAAGGAGTATTCTATGAAAATCTGCATTAGCGGCGCTGGAGTTGCTGGCCCCACCCTTGCGTATTGGCTGCTAAAAGATGGGCATGAAGTAACGATTATTGAAGAAGCGCCAAAATTGCGGACAGGCGGGTATGTCATCGATTTTTGGGGCGTGGGCTACGATGTTGCCGAAAAGATGGGCATTCGCGAGACCATTCACGACGTAGGATATGACGTGGAATCCATACGAATGGTGAATGATGGTGGCCGAACCCGCGGCGGGTTCTCCACGGATGTATTTCGCCGAATGACACGCAACAGATATACCAGTCTGGCGCGAGGAGATCTTGCCCGGATTGTGTTTGAAACGGTAGCAGATAGGGTAGATACGCGTTTCGGCCAGACCATCACGGCGATTGAGCAAACAGACGAGGCTGTAAGCGCAGAATTTTCAAACGGCCAGTCTCAAACTTTCGATATGCTAGTCGGTGCCGACGGCTTGCATTCCAATGTCCGGCGACTGGTATGGGGCGCTGGTCCTTATGAGCGCAAACTTGGATATTATGTTGCTGCGTTCGAATGTGATAATTACCCTCATAGAGATGAGAATGTATATCTTAATTATGCCGAGCCAGGGCGAAGTGTTTCGCGATATGCCCTGCGTGGCAACAGAAGCCTGATCTTATTTGTGTTTTCGGCAGACCAATTGCCTGGGGGGAAAGAGCCGGAAAGCAACACATCACGAATATCTGTATTGCACGAGATCTACGCCGAAAGCGAATGGGAAGTCCCGCAAATCTTGAAGCGGCTAGATGCCGCTGGGGACATCTATTTTGATCGGGTCAGTCAGATCGAAGTGCCATCCTGGAGCAAAGGTCGTGTTGCCCTGGTTGGCGATGCGGCTGCGTGCGCTTCATTGCTGGCCGGCGAAGGGACCGGCTTGGCAATGACGGAAAGCTATGTGTTGGCTGGTGAATTGCACAGTAACGGTGGGGATGTGTTGGAGGCTGGAAAAGCTTACGAGGCACGCCTGCGCGAGTTTCTGGAAGAGAAGCAGCAATCGGCGCGAGACTTTGCATCTTCCTTCACGCCTAAAACCGAATTTGGCATCTGGCTGCGAAATCTCGCCACGCACTTCATGATCGTGCCTCCCATTGCAGACCTCCTCATGGGTAATACGGTGAAAGATGATTTTGAGTTGCCAGACTATGGTTTTGAATGAAATTTCTGCGATAAATTGTGAGCCGAGCCTTTCCGCCGCTCATTCTATCTCGGAGTCTTTGGCCTTGGCTTGGGGCTCAGATTAAAACTTCGACGTGGAACTGCTGTAACGTTAGAGGCGTTACCCCAGCCTGAGTGAGCCTTTGAAGGTTAGTGAAACGCTCGGGGCTCTCTTGCTGTAATTCCGTATCGATACAGAAAACATGAAAGCCCGCCTCCAGAAGATGAAGTGAAAGGAGAACGTATCGCGGTTCCAGCATATCACCGATGACCACAGCTTGGTGGACAGACTGCTCCGCTACAAACTGTTTCAGTATGTCTTCTTCCCAAGGAAGCAGTTGGTCATCGGTAAAATCCAAAACTGGAGTTGGGGCAAGTTCATCGAGCGTTGCTGTCGCCTCCTTCAGTTCTACTGATTTGTTGTTTCCACTCAAGAAAATCAGTCCGCAATCAGAAATCCGGACAGACTGTCGAATTGTGGGAGTTACACCTCCCATCTTGTTGTCGTTTAACCCCATTTTTAAAAATATCTCTCTATACGGAAGAATAGTGTGTGGGGACGTTTATCGTATGTGGAACTGCTAGGCGAAACGGCACGACCGCCAAATTCCGTTCGACGATGCCCCAGTGGAAGCTGCGCGCCGGCTATCAAGCTGACATTGTCTGAAAGGTTGTAACTGGCGTCGATGATCGCAAGCGTGCTGGCGTCATTTAAATTGACAATCATCGTCGGAGTGAGAGTGAGAAGAGGTGTCCAGTCGATGCTTGCGCCGACTGCAAGATAGTCCCGTCCTGTATTGAATAGCTGGCCGCGAGCAACACGATTAGTCAGATCTTCCGGCAACTCTGTAGAAGCTCGCCGATCGGCGACGCCAAATCCGTTCCGGTAATACTCGACAAAGCCCGTCACCGGGCGCCCACCCCAATCCCAGCTGTTTTGAAGCGAAGTTACGGCTGAGACAGAAGCGTCGCTTCCATCCTTGAAGGTGGAGACGACGTCGAACTTCCAGACTGCATCGCCTAAGGGGCTCGCACCCCCGATGGCGAGGATGCCGTCGCCATAGTCGCTCGCTGCGACGACTTCCAGCTCCACGCTCCCTGTCATCCAGAAGCCCTTAACAGCGAAGGAACTTTCTTCAGAGGAAAGTCCGCCACCGGAGCGCTTTCGCGGTACAATGATCGCTTGAATGTCCGCACCGGTGTCGAAGAGATATTGTCCGTAGACCATATCGGCACCGGGTTTGTAGCTCGTATCCTGCGCATCGGGCGCGAAGGGATTGAACAGATCGAGCGGCTGAAAGACTTGGCCATGGCCCCAACTTAAGGCTTGGCGTCCAATGCGAACGACCGTCTTCGGGGTCGAATGCGCGATCCAGAAACGATCGAGCCGATGCGCGACCAGTCCGTCAGGGCCTTCGACGAAACTGTCTTCAAGATCGATGGGACTCTCCGCTCGTTGTGGCGGCGTCAATGAGTTAAGCTCTTCAAACCGGCTGCTGTATGCCGCCTCCATGAGGTAGTTGACGTCATAAGACCATGGGCCGGAGACATCTGACGCCTTTAAACGAACGTTGGCACCCGAAATTCCGAGCGTATCGTCGGCGATGTGTTCGAGCTGATCGCCATTGCGAGTAATCAACACTTGTTGTTGAAGCTTGATTTCGGCCCCCAGATCAGGC
>NZLH01000343.1 GCA_002694155.1 Pusillimonas sp.
AAGCGACAATAGACACTATAGCAGGTGCAACAAAAGCATTTTCACAAACAGGTGTAGCAGGGTTTGTAACAGGTGCAGCAATAACATTAGCAGGTATAGCAAACGTTAGAAAAATACTTGCAACTAAAGTGCCTAAAGAAAAAGGTGGTGGTTGATTAATACCTTCAGCTACAGGACAAGCACCTTCACCGCAAATGACAAGTGGTGCATTTACATTAACTACACCACAAGAAGCAGAACCACCACGAGCATTTGTAGTAACTGACGATATAACTAACAGTCAAGACAGACTACAAACAATACGAAGACGAAGTACGATATAAAATCAAATAAAACTAATTAAAATCTATTTTATAATAAATTTAGCTTATGTACGAGAAATACCTTAATAAATTAGAAAGTCTTTTAGACACAAAATTAGAGAAAATAGAAAAAATAGATTTAACATTATCAAATACTGCAGAACAAGTTACATATGAACTAGAACAGGGTAATAGAAACTTTATGACTGATTACATGGCTAAAATAGAAATAGCTATAAAAAATGGTCAAAAAGAAATAAATAGATTAAAAAGTGTTTTAAAACTTGCAAAAGATACAGAAGAAAGATTAAAAGACGCTTTAAAAAATGTAGGTGTAACAAAAAGTCCTTTATTGACAGATTTACAAAAACAAATCAATAAGTTTGAAAATTCTGTATTAAAACAATCAAAAAAATATTATAAATAATATGAATAAAAAACTCACTAAAATAACAGAGCTTGTAATAAGTGACGATAACGAAGAACTATCTATAGACGCAATTAGTCTAGTAACAAGTCCTGCAATAGAAGTAGATTTTGTATTTTTTGGTAAAGACAAACACAACCTTACATTTTCAAAGATTGACGAAGAAAAAAGAATGTTAATTAGTCCTGCGTTAATACCTAACAAACAGATATTTAGATATAACCCAAATACAGATTCAGAGTATTACGTTTATTTTTCTACGGACACAGTAAGAAAAGCTAGCGAATTATACCTTAAATACAATAATCACCACAAAGCTACATACCAACACCAAGACAGGGTAGCAGGTGTACTAACAGTAGAAAGTTGGATAAAAGAAGGCGACCAAGACAAGTCTAAAATGTATGGCTACGATCTACCAAATGGTACGTGGTTTGTTAAAATGAAAATAGAAAACAATGACTTGTGGGAAAAGATTAAAGCAGGTGAACTAAAAGGATTATCAATAGAAGGTTACTTTGTAGACAAAATGGAAAAAATGAGCAAAACAGTTACAGACGAAGAAATAGTAGAAGCATACAACGAGTTAGTAAAAGAAGGTAAGATAAAAAAAGTACAGTTAGCAGAATATGATTTTAAAAAATATATGCAACAGTATGACAAGTCATTTAATAAATATAGAAATGATTATAGAAAAAATATTAATGGTGCAAAATCTGCAGTTGATAAACATTTTGTTGATATATTTAATTTATTAGAGAAAGCAGAAAAAGAATTTGACGAATTTGGTAATAAAGCAAAAGAATTAGGTATAGATTTTAGAGGAACAAAACAATTTCAAGAATTTCAACAACTTAAAAAGATTTTATTAAGTAGAAGTTCAGATATTAAACAAAGACAAAAAGAAATTAGCAAAATAATATAACTATGTACAAAAATTACGAAGACAAACTAAACACAATACTATCTAACGCTAAAGGTGAAAAACCTACAAAAATTAATTTATCAAAAATGGACGATATAGAAGAAGCTATATCACGTGCATTTGGACTAGAAGATTTTGTAGAAGAAGCAATAGACGAAGCACAAACACAAGCAATAAGAGCTAGAGACATTGTAAGATTTGATATGAATGACGCAATAGTAGAAGCAGAAGGTTTACTTGATGAATTTGAAGCAGACGTAAAAGAACTAGGTATTGATTTACCTGCACGAGCAAAGCAACTAAGAAAACAAATTGAAGACGCAGAAAGTTTACAAAAAGATTTGGAACGTAGAATAAGAGATATATAAAAATCAAATAACAAATTAATAATTCTATTATATACTAAAGACTTTAAAAAATGGATTTAAAAAAACAAATATTATCAGCATTAGGTTTAGACAAAGAAGAAGAAGTAAAATTAGAATTTCAAGCTAAACTAATAGACGGTACTATTATCGTTTCAAAAGCAGCCGAACTTGCAGAAGGCGTAGAAGTAATGATACTTGCAGAAGACGGTAGTACAATGCCTGTACCTGTAGGAACTTACGAAACAGAAGACGGTGTTGAATTTAAAGTAGAAAAAGAAGGTATCGTAGCGTCTATGGACAAAAAAGAAGTAGAAAAAGAAGACGAAGACGAAACAGAAGAAACAGAAGAAGTTGAAGCAGTAGAAGAAGAAGAAATGTCAGAAGAAGTAAAAAGCGAAAACTTTGACAAAAAAGCACTTATTGAAGAAATTGGTGCAGTAATTAAAGAACTTTTAGAAGAAGTAAGATCAGACGTGTCAAGACTTTCTTCAGAACTTGAAGAAATGAAAGACTTAAATGGTGAACTTACTACAGAAAAAGAAGAATTACAATCACAAATCGTAGAATTATCTAAAAAACCTGCAACAAAACCTGTTGAGGTTAGTAAATTCAACGAAACAAAAACAAATACAAAACCTTACGCTAGTATGAATAGTAAAGAAAGGTTTTATTATAACTTAAATAATAATTAAATAATAACAAAATGGGTTTTTCAATTAATTCAAATTATACAGGTGACCATGCCGGACAATATATAGGAGCAGCATTAAAGTCATCAAAATCTTTAGAGTTTTTAACAGTATTAGAAAATATAAAATTCAAAAGAAACATAAGTAAAGTAAGCACAACAAACATGATTAAAGACGCAACTTGTGACTTTGTAGACGCAGGTACACTTACTTTAACAGAAAGAGTATTAACACCAAAAGCATTAGAAATTAACGTTGATCTTTGTAAAAAAGATTTACTACAAGATTTCCAATCTGCACAAATGACTGCAGGTAGACACAATGACGGAATGTCTGACGACTTTGCAGCATTTGTAATGTCTTACTTGTCTTCTACTATTGCAGACTATGTAGAAACTAACATTTGGGCAGGAAACGGTGGCACAAATGAATTTACAGGTTTTATGCACCCAACAGACGGAACTTTTGCAGGCGACACACTTGTAGAAGTAGATAATACATTAGGTGCAGGTTCAGGTTATACTGTAGCAAGTATAGATGACGACCTTAACGCACTTGTCAACGCAATTCCTTCGGCTTTATATCGAAAAGAAGATTTGTATATTTATATGTCAGTATCTTCTTACAGACTTTACTTAGCGAACCAAGCAAATTCAGGTTATCAAAGACTATTCAATATGAATGACGATTTTGTACCTATGTTTAATGGTGTTAAGATCGCAGTATGTCCTGGCATGGTAGAAAACAAAATGATAGCAGCACAACAGTCAAATCTTTTCTTTGGAACTGATCTTGTTTCTGATCACACAGAACTTAAAATGTTAGATATGGGTGACTTAGACGGTTCTGACAATATCAGAGTAGTGGCAAAGTTTACTGCAGGTTGTCAGCACGCACAAGGTGGCGAAATTGTAAGAATAGACTAATAATTAATTAACAGTAAGAGAGGGTGTTAAAACCCTCTTAAACTGTCTTAAAACAATAAATATGGCTTGTGAATTAACTAAAGGAAGACAATTAGACTGTAGAGATACGGTAGGTGGTGTAAAGGCAGTATACTTTGTACAACACGCAGACGCTAGCATAAACGAAGCAGGTGGTGGTGCAGGTGAAGAACCTGCGTCAGGTACTATTTCAGACATAGATATAACTAATAGTGGTTCAGGCGATAAACTATTTAAATACGAGGTCACAAGAGGTACTGCGTCATTTACCGAAACAATCACAGGTAGTACAGAAAACGGTACGGTATTTTTTGATCAATCAGTAAATATTAAATTACACAAACTTAGTATAGCAGACAGAAACGAAATAAAACTATTATCACAAAATAGATTAATAGTATTTGTAGAGTTAAACCAAATCAATAGTTCAGGTAAAAGAGTTATTGTAGCTTTAGGTGTAGAAAACGGTTTACAATTAAATACAGGTACAAACGTTTCAGGTGCAGCATTAGGAGATATGGCAGGTTCAGACTTGACATTTAGCGGTCAAGAGAGCTTTCCTGCAAGTATTGTTGCAGACTACAGTAATAGTCCTTTTGACAATACTGCATTTACAGTAACAGTACATAACAGTTAATATATGTTTTCATAAATAAAAGAAGGGTGGTATTTTACCACCTTTTTTTTTACTTATAAAATAAATTAAAACTTTTTCTATTATATAATATGCAACACGCAACTTACGGTTCTACAACTAATTTTTATGTGACTACAGAAGACAAAAGAATAGACACAACAGTACCAAGTACACAAATTAGATTTTTAGTAAAATTTACAAATGATTTATCAGGAAATGTAAAATACGCATACGGACAAAGTCAAACAATTAGAGAAAGGTACACAGATTTTAGTTTTACACATAACACTACAGAAAATGTTTTTACAGGTGCTATTAATTTAACACCTTTTGGATATTATAAGTACGAAGTATATGAAGTTAGTTTTAACGGTACAGTACCGACATTAGACGCAAATACTGCACCTATTAACGAAACAGACGCAGCAAACAACACAGGTAGTGTACACGGTGTAGTAAAAGGTTTAGTAGAACAAGGCAAACTATTAGTAAGCGAAACAGTAGGTAGTGAGCAAGTAAAATATACACAATATACAGAAACAACAAGTACAAATTATATACACATCAATTAAATGGACACAACACAAGAATTATTATCAGAACAGTTAGGAAAAGGTGGCGTACAAATAGTAGTAGCAAGTGATAATGCAGTCGGTAGTTTAGATTGTTACGCAGTACATTTTCCAATAGATACAACTGTGACCGATCTAAACACAGGTGCAAACGTTACAGGAACAGACTCTAACTTACATCAATCTTATAGTGCAGGCACGACATTATTTTTATCATTTACTCAAATTCAAATAAGTAGTGGTTTAGCGTTAATATACAAGAACGACACTCTGTAATGAAATTAGCTTTATCGCAAAATTTAACTTCTACTGTTTCAGCAGTATTTGATCCTGCAACGCACTCTAATATAAAAGCGTTTTATAAATTTAAAAGTTTAGGGGGTGCAGATATATCTAACGTTGCTAATTGGACGGATCAAACAGATAACTTTAATATGTTACAGGCAACTGACTCTGAAAAACCACAATATACTGCAAGTACAGGTGCAGTAAGTTTTGACGGTGCAAATCAAAGTTTACAAACTGCGTCAGACATATCTTTAGCAAGTCAGTTTACAATAGGCGTAAGAATGAGTCTTACAGGGAGTATTAATAATGACGTTGTCTTAGCAGATAATACTACAACAGGTCACTTTATTAGAATTAAAGACCTTGACACTATTACAGTTAGAATTGCAGCTAGTACTGCACAAGATTTTGATTTAAATTCAGGTACAATACAAGACGCAACAAATTTTAATTTAATAGTTTCACGTAACGATGACGGATTAATTAAAATATTTTTTAACGGTACAGAACAAGCTGACACAAATACGAGGACAGGTACGTTTTTAATAGACGCAATAGGTGTAAGAGCAACAGACGCAAATGATTTAGAAGGTTCTATTTTTGAAGTTCAAATATATGACGGTGTTAGTTTTAGTACTGCAGGTTTTATAACAAAAGTAAATAACAGATTATCTAGTTTATAATGGAAAATTTAATTAATATAAATTTAGAATACAGTACTGCACCACAAATACAAGAAGCACGTGGTAAAAA